>DASSIZ010000068.1 GCA_035691485.1 Terriglobales bacterium | reverse complement strand
TTTCATCGACGGCACGGCGCAGACATACAGCACCACGCCACTGGCTGGCGCGCGGGCGTCGAGCACCGTCTTGCCGAAATAATCGGTGACGTAGCCGATTCTCATCCCCTGCTGCACGTACGATCCGCGCTTGACCGCGGGGTAGAAGATTCCCGCCTCGGAGCTTTGGACGTTTTCGATCCGTTCGATCCAGACCGGGTTCTCAATGGCCGCGGCTCGGCCCGACAGGACCTTCAAGTACCGCATTACATTCTCGCAGCCATGTACCAGCGCCCAAACATCTTCCGGTTCGACAGTTCCGGCGTGTCCGGCCTCGGCCGTGAGCGCCGGCTTCCCGCGCAGGCTGGCATTCGTTTCCAGATACTTGGCGGCGTTTCGCTCCTGAGGCCGGTCGCGCGAGATGATGATTGTGTCCAGTCCGAATGCCAAAACCATTTCGCGCGACACTGCGTCTTGCTTGGCATTGCCGGTGGGCGCCCAGTAGGAGTAAGGCCGCAAGCTTTCATCCAGGTCGCCACCGTGCAGATCGATCAGGTAATCGGCCTTGTCAACCACCTCCCGAGTGATCGCTGCCGATGCGCGCTCCGTCTGCGTTCCATTCGGATCGCCCGGGTAGAACCGGTTCATGCTCTTGCCGTCAACCGGATTGAGGTGCGGCACCTTCTGCTCAAATGACGCGACGTTCACCAGCGGCACGATAATCGCAGTCCCCGACATCTCCGCCGGATCCAGGCGCTCGATCATCTTCTCCAGCGCGATGATGGACGCGTACTCGGTACCGTGCGCGCCCGCCACCAGCGCGATCGTAGCCCCCGATCTTGCGCCGCGGATCACGACCACAGGAATTCTGGTTCCCGCGTCCACGCCCGCCGGTACCTCGATGTACCCCGACACCTTCTGTCCGGCTGCTGCCGCCGCCGTTCCGACGGTGAACGTCTGAGTGTGAGCCGCAATTGCAACCAACAACGCGAGCAAGGGAAATGCGCGCTGAAATGCACGTTTCATGATTCTCATAACTCCTCTGCACCTTCCAAAGCGCCGGCATTTTACCCCAGTCGCAAAGTCAGTCCGATCGCAGCGAGGCCGGCATAGCCGTTAGCCCAAGGCGTGCGCCTTGGGTAACAGGCAAGCATTAGAGCCAGCCCGAGCCCGAAGGGCTAGGCCGACACGGCTTCGCGAGGCCGTGAGCCCGAGCGCATATAATTCCCCCGTGCTTCTCGCTTTCTTGTTGCTCACCTCATCCACGCTGGCCCAAAGCATGCCTGAATTCTCCGAACGCTTCGCGTCGCTCGCCCTCGCCTGCGTCCACAAGGAATATCCAAACAAGATCGGTCACGTCCTCAACAGCGACGCCGACGTCGCCCCGCCGCGTAAGCTCACGCCCGCCTTCTATGGCTGCTACGACTGGCATTCTTCCGTGCACGGGCACTGGTTACTGGCGCGCCTGGCCCGTACATTCCCCGATGCGCCGTTCACGCCGAAGGCGATCGCCGCCCTGCAACAGAGTCTCACGCGTGACCATCTCGAAGCCGAGGCCCGCTACCTGAACGGAGAAGGCCGCGCCAGCTTCGAGCGTCCTTACGGTCTGGCTTGGCTGTTGCAACTCGGACAGGAGCTGCGCGAGTGGAACCATCCTGCTGCGCGCGAAATGTCAGCCCACCTGCGTCCACTGGAAGACGCCGCTGTCGCCCGCCTGAGAACGTGGCTGCCCAAGCTCTCGCGTCCCGTCCGCTCCGGCGAGCACAGCCAGACCGCTTTCGCCCTCGGGCTCATCCTCGATGCCGCCCGTGGCGCCGGCAATCGCGAATTTGCCGCCCTGGCCGCCGAGCGCGCCCGCGACTTCTTTCTCAACGACGAAAATTGCCCCATGGCTTATGACATGTCCGGCGAAGATTTTCTCTCACCCTGCCTGGCGGAAGCTGACGTCATGCGCCGCGTGCTCGCGCCTGCCGAGTACGCTAAGTGGCTCGGCGCATTTTTGCCGGGAATTCCCGCCCATGGTTCCGCGGACTGGCTGCAGCCCGCCATCGTCACCGATCCGAGTGATCCGAAGCTCGCGCACCTCGATGGCCTCAACCTCAGCCGCGCCTGGATGCTGGAGGGCATTGCTTCCGGATTGCCCGCGAGCGATCCCCGCCTCCCCGCGCTTCGCGCCGTCGCAGCCGCCCACCGCAAGGCCGGCGTCGCCGCTGTTACCGGCGCGCACTACGAAGGCGGCCACTGGCTGGGCAGCTTCGCCGTGTACCTCGTTACCGGCAGGGGGCTTTCGAAGTGACGCCCCTGGCCGCGGCTCAAGGGCAGCAACAGCCCCTGATTAACACGGAACAGATGAGCTTTTCTGATCTGTGTTGATCCGTGTTCATCTGCACATTCCCAGCCAATCTTCTCGAATCTTCTCCGGCGTGATTCCTCGCTCACGCAACGCTTGCAAACTCAACGCGTCGGTTCGCTTGGCCAGCCGCTCTCCCTCTTCGTCAACCAGCAGATCGCAGTGGCAGTAGCGTGGCGCGGCGATCCCGAGCGCCTCGCACAAAAGAATTTGCCGCGCCGTTGATTTCAGCAGGTCGCACCCGCGCACCACTTCCGTAATCCGCATCGCGTCATCATCCGCGACCACCGCCAGTTGATACGCCGGCACGTCATCACGCCGCCACACAACAAAGTCGCCAAAATCTTTTCCTGCGGTGAATTCCTGTATGCCTTGCATGCCATCCTGGAAACACACCACCCGTCCATCCGGCACCCGAAAACGCCAGTTCACACCCGCAGGCGATTTCGCGGCAAGCATTCGGCCACGGCACTTGCCCGAATACAGCGGTTCATCGTTCGATTCGTGTGGCGCCTGGGCCGCGCCCTGCAGGTCTTTGCGCGAGCACGTGCACGGATAAATCCACCCGCCGTGGTACAGCTTCTGCCAGGTTTGCCGATACAGATCGCGTCGCTCGCTCTGCGCGTAGGGAGCATGCGCTCCGCCCACATCCGGGCCTTCCTGCCAGGAAATGCCGAACCAGCGCAGATCTTCGAGGAAGGCATGCGCGTATTCGGGTTTGGACCGCTGCGGGTCCAGGTCTTCGTTGCGCAGCACCAGGGTGCCTCCCGCTGCCCTCGCCCGCTCATAGGCAATCCAGAACGTACGCGCGTGTCCGACGTGCAGGTAGCCTGTCGGTGACGGCGCCAACCGTCCGCGATAGTTTTCGCCCAAAGACATTGATTCATACTAGCGTGCCGGGCAAGCGCGCCTGACCGAGGCCGCGAGGAAGGAAGCGCGAGTCGAGGGAGCTTGGGTTTTCCGGAACTGCGTCAATTACAATCATTCCCTCAATCGTAGCCATGCCCATCCCTCCGCCCAAAGAACTTCTCAACTTCCACGGCCAAGTCGTGGTCGTCACCGGTGCCTCCTCCGGCATTGGCGCCGGCATCGCCACTCGATTCGCCGAGGCTGGCGCCAACGTGGTGGTGAACTATCGCGCCAATCAGAAAGGCGCGGAGGCCGTCGCCAAAAGCGTGAAAAAATCCGGCCGCCGTGGCCTTGTAGTTCAGGCCGACGTCAGCCAATCATCGGGCGCAACCGCGCTCATGGAGCAGGCAGCCGACGCCTTTGGCGCAATCGATGTTCTGGTCAACAACGCCGGCGTCTATCCTGCTTCTGCGCTCCTGGAGATGAGCGAATTGGGGTGGGATGAGGTGATCGCCGCCAACCTGCGCAGTGTTCACCTCTGCACCCAGGCGGCAGCGCGCGTGATGATTGCCCTGCGACGGCCCGGCGCCATCGTCAACATCGCTTCCATCGAAGCATCGAATCCGGCGCCGCAGCATAGCCATTACTCGGCGGCCAAGGCTGCCGTCGTCATGTATACGCGCTCGGCAGCGCTGGAGCTTGGCGGGAAGGGAATTCGTGTCAATTGCGTTTCGCCGGGCTTGATCTGGCGCGAAGGCCTGGAGCGCGACTGGCCCGAAGGCGTGGATGCCTATTTACGTGCTGTTCCGCTCGGACGCCTCGGCAAGCCCGACGATGTCGCCGATGCCTGCCTTTTTCTTGCTTCTACGGCAGCCCGCTGGATTACCGGGGCCAACCTGCTGGTGGATGGCGGTATCCTCACCAACCGAGCCTATTAACGTTGTTTGGAACCTCGACAACCCCGTGACCTGTCCGGCCACTAGTGAAGTGCTACGAGCCAGAAATGATTGACATCGACCGCTTGATTCGCCACTTGCGTCTCGAACCCTTGCCCATCGAAGGCGGCTACTTCCGTCAAACCTGGGTGGCCGACGAAAAAGTCTCCATCGCCCGTTACCCGTCGCCGCGACCCGCCGGCACCGCGATCTACTATCTGCTGACCTCCGATGCCGACTCTTTCTCCGCCCTTCACCGCCTCGCCACCGACGAGATCTATCACTTCTACCTCGGGGACCCGGTCGAGATGCTGCTTTTGTCCGATGGCGGCCCGGCGCATCGCATCATCCTCGGTCCGGACCTGCTCCGCGGCCAGCACGTCCAATATGTCGTTCCACGATATGTATGGCAAGGCTCGCGCCTGCTGGCCGGAGGAAAGTTTGCCTTGATGGGAACAACCATGGCCCCCGGCTTCGACCCCGGCGACTTTACCCTGGGCCGCCGCGACGAATTACTCCGCCTGCATCCCGGCCATGCTGACTTGATCCGCGGCCTGACGCGGGCGTGAATCATCCCCGGAATCCCGATCATCGCAATGGCGCTTCCGCCCCGGGGACGGTATGATCTCTCTGCCCATGCCAGTTTCTCCCAAGAGCATCCTCGTGGTCGACGACGATGCGTCCCTGCGCCAGCTGATCACGCGCATCCTTCAGAAAGAGGGCCACTCTGTAGTCAGTTGCGGCACCGGCATCGAAGGCATCAAGCTGCTGCGCGAGAGCCGCTTCGATGTGCTTCTGCTTGACCTCGGATTGCCCGACATGGACGGCCTCAGCCTGCTGCAAGCCTGGCATGGCCGCAACGGCACCAAGGTCATCGTCATCACTGCTGACGACACCGCGGAAACACTGATGACTGCCATCCGCAGCGGTGCTCACCTCTACATTCGCAAGCCGTTCGAAGCCGAGCAACTGCGCGACGTGGTGACGACGGCCCTCAAGGCGCAGGAGTCGGAGCGCATCGAGGTGCTCTCGGCCAAGCCCGACTGGCTGGAGCTGTCGGTGCCTTGCTCGCGCCAGGCCGCCGAGCGCATGGACCAATTCATGCGCCAGATCAAGATTGTTCTTCCCGATGACGAGCGCGAGGCCGTGGCGCAGGCTTTCCGCGAGCTGCTGATGAACGCCGTGGAGTGGGGCGGCGAACTGGATCCGAAGCGGCGCGTGCGCATCTCTCTGCTGCGTACCAAGCGCATGCTGCAGTACCGCGTCTCCGACCCCGGCCCGGGCTTCCGTCTGGAGGACCTGCCGCACGCGGCCATCAACAATGCGCCCGGCGACGTTTTTTCGCACGACGTCGTGCGCCAGCAGAAAGGCATACGGCCGGGTGGATTAGGACTGGTGATGGTTCGGGCGGTAGCCGACGAACTGCTTTATAACGAGAAACATAACGAGGTAATCTTCATCAAGTACCTGGACGCCGACAAAGACCACGCCGAGGGTGCGGCGGGCGGCTAAGGCGCGGCGGGATGTTCTACGAAGAACATTTGTGGAAAAGCCCAATTCGAGATAGATTTCCCAAGAAAGTTACTGAAAAGTGCCCGCCGGAACTGGTAGGACGGCCAGTACTTCGAGTGGTCGCTTGCCGATGTCGCTTTTCAACTAAGGAGCGCGTCAGCAACATGCGATAGCATCCATCCAACACGGCCGGCTTGAACATCCAAATGTTCGCCAAACATTCCCATGCTTTCCAAATGCGCCAATCCGGATTGCACGATGGAATTCAAGTACTTCCGCTACGGCAGGCTATTTGAATTCAACGTGGGCGACGGAGGCTCCTACAACAACCTGGCCCCGCAGAAAGGCAGCACGCGGGAACTATTCTGGCTATGCCACGAGTGCTCGCGCAAGTTCTCCCTGGAGTGTGCCGCCGGACGCATCGTGCCTACGCCACGGAAGGCGAAAGAGTCTCGAGTGGCGTGAATCGTAAGAAAAAACACCCCGATCCCGCGATTCGGGCGAGACCAGGGTGCTGCTACCGGCCGGACTCACGATCTGGCCATCTCCAACCTGCAGCTTGAACTCGTGCCCTTGCGGCTTCCAGCCTACTGCTGTCCCCGGCTCGCAGGCGGGATGATGCTGTTCATGCGCAGGTACTCGACCATCTGACCGTAATGATCAAAGTCGTGGCCGACGTTCAAAACGGCGAGACCGAGGCGCGTGACCTTGTTGGGTCCGAACGGGCTCTGCACCTGGGCCGTAGCGTTGCTCTCGTTGAGAGCCTGGTAGGCCTTGTGACAGTAAGCGTAGGAATCCTTCAGAAACTTTACGCTGTCGGCCTTGGATTTCATGGCGGCTGGACCGTTCTCGCTGCCGAGTTCGACGGGAGGCTTCTCGCTCTGCATCGCAGCGCAGATCATGTAGTTGGCAGCGGCGACGTGACGGACCTGCTGGCCGAAGGTGCGCACGCCCTTGAAGTCGCCCAGGGTCGCCGGGGGCGCAAAATCGTACTTGTCGTCGGGCATGGCCTCGGCGGCAGGAACCACTTCACTCTCCGGGTAATTGAGGCTGCGGTCGATGACCATGGTGAAGGTTGGCGGTGCCGTCGGTTGTGCCGGCTTGGCGGGCGCGGTCTGCGCCTGGGAAGCGGCGAGGCAAAGGAAGGTTAGCAACAACAGGGAAACGGCTTTCTTCATGGTTAGCTCCGTGGCGAATTTGAAATTGGAAATTTGAGAATTGGAAATTTATCGCGGCAGTATAGTGGGCCAAATTTCAAATTCTCAAGTTTTCAATTTCAATCTCTAACGAACGGCCCCCCTGCTGCCTGCAATCTAGGTAATGCTTTCGCCGGCGCCGGCAGGCGGAAAAGCGTAGCCGTCAGCGCGCAGGCGGAAGCGACGAATCGTCGCCAGCCCGAGTAGGAGGCCGATGGCGGAGACCAACATTGCCGCCGGAATCCCCCAACGCTCGCCGACGGCGCCCCAGGCGGCGCTACCGGCGGCCATCCCCCCTTGCAGGACGAGCAGATAAATGGACAACGAGCGGGCGCGGAGCCAGGCAGGAGACATGGTCTGCGCTGAAACGTTGAGGCTGGCCACGATGGCGATCCAGGCAAAGCCCGCCGCCAACAGCACTGCGGACAATAGCACGAAGAAATGCGCGCGCCCGGCGGCAAATGTAGCCAGGCCATAGAGCACAGTGGCGAGCGCAACCAGCGTGTTGACGGAAACAATCCTACGCAGTGCGGGCAGAGCGATCGCTCCGCCTAGCGCCCCGGCACCGAAAAATCCGAGCATGGCGCCGTACCCGATGGAACCGAAAGGTCGCGCGATCAGCGGCAGCATGGCCAACAGTCCACTCGCTGAGAAACTGAAAACAGCGGTCCGCACCAGCACAGCCTTGACTTCGTGGGAGTGGCGAACGTATTCGAAACCGGTGCGCATGGCCCGCATGACGCGCTCACGGGGCTCCGGGGGCACATGGGGACGTCGCTTCCAACGGTACAGGAAAAAGATGACGCCGAAGATGGACGCGGCATTGATGAGGAAGGCGGCGCCAGTGCCAACGGCAGCGATGATGACGCCGCCGATGGCGGGGCCGACGGCGCGTCCGACGTTATAGCCGGCGGAGTTGAGCGCAACAGCGGCAGGGAAGTTTTCCTCCGAGACAACCTCGGGCGTGATGGCCTGCCACGCAGGATCGTTCATGACCGCGCCGAAGCCGATCAGAAAGGTAAACAGGAGCAGGACCCAGGGCGTGACCATGTGCAGCAGGGTGAGCACACCGAGCGCGGCGGCGGCCACCACCATCCAGGTCTGCATGGCGAGCAGGAAGCGGCGGCGGTCGAGCATGTCCGCCAATGCGCCCGCCGGCAAGAGAATGAGAAAAGCGGGCAAGGTGCTGGCCGCCTGCACCAGTGCGACCATGAGCGGTGAAACCGTCAGGCCTGTCATCAGCCAGCCGCTGGCCACGCTGAGAATCCAGCGGCCGGTGTAGCAGACCACGGCCGCGATCCACAGCGAACGGAAGAGTCGTTCGCGCAACGGCGCCCATGCATTGGGCGGCGCACCTGGCGTCTTGAGCTGAATTCCGTTCAACGATTTGCCGAGCTCGGCCATAAAGAAGCTGTTAGCTCTTAGCCCTTAGCTGGGAACGATCCCACATTAGCTCGCCGGGCTCGCGAATGTGAGGCACCGCTAGCGTGGGGCACCCACGACGTTGAATTAGATCGTGACCTCACCCGCCATTACTTTAAACGAGGCCGATCGCAATCGGTGAGCGGAAAGGGCAGTGGGGGATGTAAAAAGATGTGAACGGCGCGGCCGGAGGCGGCTGGTAGCTCTCCCCGCGCTGTTTCAGACGCTCGGTCGCACGCAAGAATGATGGGCAATGCTGACCCCACGGGACTAACGTCGGCTGTTCCTGAAGGAGAGATGGTTGTTTTGGGTAGGGCACGGTTTCAGCCGTGCCGCCCAGAGCCGTCAATCATGAAGGGCTTTCGCCCCTGAGGGAAAAATGATTGCCCTCTTTGAGACTCGTCGACCGTCGACCATCGACTTTTTATGTGAAGGCGAGCGACAGCAGCGTCTTCTGCTCCATCTCGTGTGCCTTGGCGGAGCCGGTTGCCGGGCTGGCGCTGGGGGAGCGCTTGACGGAGCGCACCGGACGGCCACGGGCCAGGCGGCGGAGGCGCGGCATGACAAACCACAGCGCGCCCATGTTGGCGGGCTCTTCCTGCACCCAGACGAGGTCGCGCGCGGTGCCGTGGCGGTCGAGTTCGGCCTGAAGCTCGGCTTCCGGGAAGGGATACATCTGCTCGAGGAAGACGATGGCGGTCGAGGTGCCCTTGCGGCGCTTGCGTTCCTCGGCCAGTTCGTGGCCGATCTTGCCGCTGCACAGCAGAATGCGCGAGGCATTCTGAACCTGGCGATCGCGAAGGATGTTCTGGAACCGCGGCGTTGAAAAATCGTCGAGCGGCGAGGCCGCTTCGGGACGGCGCAACATGCTCTTGGGCGTGAAGCAGACCAGCGGTTTCCGCCAGGGACGCAGCGCCTGCCGGCGCAGGAGATGGAAGTATTGCGCCGCGTTAGAAGGCTGACAGATCTGCATGTTGTCGCGAGCGGCGAGTTGCAGGTAGCGCTCGATGCGCGCGCTGGAGTGCTCCGGTCCCTGGCCTTCGTAGCCGTGCGGAAGCAGCAGCACCAGTCCGGAAAGCAGGTTCCATTTGCCTTCACCGGCGGCGATGAACTGGTCAATGATGATCTGCGCGCCATTGGCGAAGTCGCCGAACTGGGCTTCCCACAGTGTCAGAGTTTCGGGAAAATCACGGCTGTAGCCGTACTCGAAGCCCATGACGCCGGCTTCCGACAGGGTTGAGTTGTAGACCTCGAAGCGAGCCTGATCGGCGGCGACGTGCTGCAGCGGAATGTACTCGTCGCCATTTTCGGTGTCGATGAGCACATCGTGGCGCTGGTTAAAGGTCCCGCGGCGGCTGTCCTGGCCGCTGAGGCGCACGGGCGTGCCTGCGGCGAGCAGCGTTCCGAAGGCCAGCGCTTCGGCCATGCCGTAGTCGATGGGACGTTTGCCGGTGCCCATTTCGCGACGCTGTTCGAGGAGCTTCTTGACCTTGGGATGAACATGGAAGCCGTCGGGCGCGCTGCCGATCACCTGCGTGACGCGGTTGAGCTCGTCGGCGGAGACGCCGGTCTCGACTTCGTATTCCTTCTTATGGCAACCGCCTTTGTAGTTCGACCAATACTCCGGCAAGGAGGCGAGGCGGGGCTGCTTGGTCGCCGCTGCGCCCTGCTTTTGTGACTCGGCAAGCTCGTCCTGGACTTGCTTCACGCGGGCCACGGCATCTTCACCGATGGTCTTCGCGTACAGCTGCCACAGTGGCGGATGCTCCTTGATGCGCTGGTAAACGAGCGGCTGCGTGATGGTGGGATCGTCAACTTCGCTGTGGCCATGGCGGCGGTAGCCGATCAGGTCGACAACGATGTCGCGGCCGAAGCTGTAGCGATATTCGAGCGCGATCTGCGCCACGCGCACCACCGCCTCCGGATCTTCGCCATTCACGTGGAAGATGGGAATGTCGTTGCGGCGGGCGAGCGAGGAGGCGAAGCGCGAGCTGTTTTCCTCCACCGGTTCGGTGGTGAAGCCGATCAGGTTGTTGGCGATGACATGAATGGAGCCGCCGACACTGTAGCCGGGAATTTCCGCATAATTCAAAGTCTCGGCCCAGACACCCTGTCCGGCGAAGGCAGCGTCGCCGTGAATGGTAACGGTGAAGACCTGGTCGGGACCGTGTTCGCCGCGGCGCACTTGCTTGGCCCGAGTGCGGCCCATGGCGACGGGATCGACCGCCTCCAGATGGCTGGGATTGGAAACGAGGTGAACGTGAAGCTTGCGTCCATCGGGCGAGGTGTAATCGCCGGTTGCGCCGATATGGTACTTGACGTCGCCGCCGCCGAGCACGCTGCGCGGATCCACGTCTTCGAAGCGAGAGAAGATGTCGGCGATAGAAGTGCCGACGATGTGCGCCATGACGTTGAGGCGTCCGCGATGGCTCATGGCGAGCACCGCCTGCTGCGCGCCACTGTCGATGGCGTTCTGCATTACCTGGTCGAGGAACGGAATGAGCGCCGTGACCCCTTCCAGGGAGAAGCGTTTGGTCCCCAGGTACCGGGATTGAATGGATTGCTCGAACAATTCCGCGCGCAGCAGGAGATCGAGAATGCGGGAGCGGTTGGGTGAGGGCGCAGCGGACACGTTTTCCATGCGCTCAGCAATCCAGCTGCGCTCGTCGCGGTTGGGAATGTGCATGAACTCCACGCCGATGGTGCCGCAATAAATGCGGCGCGCTTCATCGGCGTTGGGGCCGCGCTGCTCGTCGAGTTCAGGGAAGGGGAGGGGCGCCAGGTACATGCCGAGCGGATCGAGGTTTGCCTGCAGGTATCCCCAGGTGCGGAAGAGGTCAAAGACGCGCTCGCGCTCATCGCGAAGGGCGGGGTCAGCGGGGAAAAGAGTCGGCTGCTTGATGGCGGTCATGCACCTTGGAGTCTGTCAGTGTCCCAGTTTATCAGTCTGAAGCCTACCAGGGCTGCTTCGGCCGCGAACCCGGTAGCCGGCGACTCAACGACTGACAGACCGATTGACAGACTCTATCGACTGACCGGCTGCTCCTGTTCCTTCTTCTCGACCTTGGGTTGGAGGCTGGAGGCGACGTCAATCAAATTCTGGTCGACGAGGCGGGTCTTGTTAATGGCTTCCTCCAGCGGAACGGAAACAATCTCGGTTCCGCGCAGGGCGGCCATGCAGCCGAAGACGCCCTTGTGCACCATGTCGATAGCGCCGACGCCGTATCGGGTGGCAAGAACGCGATCGAATGCGCTCGGCGAGCCTCCGCGCTGAATGTGGCCGAGAACCACGAAGCGGGTCTCGAAGCCGGTGCGCTTCTCGATTTCGCGGGCGAGTACCTGCCCGATGCCGCCCAGGCGGACGTGGCCAAATTCGTCGCGGCCGATGTCCTGCACGATGGGAGCGCCGTGCTCGGTGTCGACGTCGCTGGCGAACTTGGCGCCTTCAGCGGCGACCACGACGCTGAAAAAGCGGCCGCCGGTATGACGCTTGCGGAGCAACTCGGCGACTTCGTCGATGTCGAAAGGACGTTCGGGAATGAGGATGACGTCGGCGCCGCCGGCAATGCCGCTGTAGAGAGCGATCCAGCCGGAGTCGCGGCCCATGACCTCGACGACCATGACCCGGTTGTGAGCTTCGGCGGTGGTGTGCACGCGATCAATCGCGTCGGTGGCGGCGTTTACGGCGGTGTCGAAACCGAAGCAGAAATCGGTGCCGCTGAGGTCGTTGTCAATGGTCTTGGGCACGCCGACGACCGGGAACTTGAGGTGGTGCAGCTTCAGGGCGACGGACTGGGTGTCGTCACCGCCGACGGCGATGAGCGCGTTGAGCTGATGGTTCTTCATGACGTCGAGACACTTCTGCAACCCGCCCTCGTGTTTGGCCGGATTGGTGCGCGAGGTGCGCAGGATGGTGCCGCCGCGGGGGAGGATGCCGGCCACGGCACGGAGATCGAGCGTCATGGTCTTGTTCTCGAAGACGCCGCGCCAGCCTTCCATGAAGCCGACAAACTCGTCCTTGTAGTGAATGATGCCCTTGCGCACAACCGCCCGGATAACTGCGTTCAAGCCCGGGCAATCGCCACCGCCGGTCAGCACACCGATTTTCATTGCTGCTCCTTCATGACCGAGGACTGATTTTATCGCTTTTACCAAGCTCGACCCGCGAACATGGCGCGGGTTCGGAGTCTGGTTTTCAACATACGAGCGCGGGAAGGACCTCACTTCCACGCAAGGTAAGACCTTAAGCCCGGACGATTGAGAACGAACTCCGCAAGCGGGCCTGGTTGTCGTGCTACGACTACCTGTAAGTCCGCAGAAATATTAGGCTTGCGCGCACACAGGCGTACTTACCTGCGGTACTATCTACTCACTGTGTGGGGCGCGCAGTTTCAGAGATCAGTTACCCTTGTGATCCGGATTCGCGAAA
>DASSIZ010000067.1 GCA_035691485.1 Terriglobales bacterium | reverse complement strand
GTGCAATACCGCAGCGACGTCAAGCAGGTGTGGTGCGCCTGCCATAACGGCACCTACGACCTGGCGGGGCGCAACGTTTCCGGCCCGCCACCGCGGCCGCTGGAGCTGTTCGATGTCCACGTGCGCGGCGACGAAATCGTGGTCGGGCGGAAGCGGGAGGCGTGAGATGAGCGGCTTCGTGGTGGTAAGAGACTGGCTCGACGAGCGCTTCGGCTTGGCCGAACTGACCAAGCCGCTGCGCAAGAAAACCGTCCCCATGCACCGCCTGTCGCACTGGTATTTTCTCGGCGGCATAACGCTGTTCCTGTTCGTAATCCAGGTCTGCACCGGCATCCTGCTGCTGCTGTACTACCGGCCGAGCGCCAACGAGGCGTTCGAAAGCGTGCAGTACATCACCACCCAGGTGCAGTTCGGATGGCTGGTGCGCTCGATCCACTCCTGGTCGGCGAACCTGATGATCCTGACCGCGTTCGCCCACATGTTCAGCGTGCTCTTTCTGAAGGCTTACCGGAAGCCGCGGGAGCTGACGTGGATTACCGGCGCGGTGCTGTTGTTCCTGGCGATGGGCTTCGGTTTCAGCGGCTACCTGCTGCCGTGGAACACGCTGGCATTTTTCGCTACCAAGGTGGGCACGGAAGTGGCCGGGCAAGTGCCGGTAATCGGGAAATGGATTGTCATCTTCCTGCGCGGGGGCGAGGACGTTACCGGAGCCACGCTCACCCGCTTTTTCGGATTCCACGTTGCCGTGCTGCCGGGCATTACTACCTTGCTGCTGGGGATCCACATCCTGCTGGTGCAGAAGTTCGGGATCAGCGTGCCGCCTTCGGTGGAGTCGCAGTGGGAGCGCGATCCTGCATCCGCGCGTGAGATGAAATTCTTTCCCAACTTCGCGCTGCGCGAAGCGGTCGCCTGGTACATCGCGCTGGGGGTGCTGGGCGCGCTGGCGGCGCTCTCTCCCTGGGGCCTGGGGGCCAAGGCCGATCCGTTTGCACCCGCGCCCGCCGGCATCAAGCCGGAATGGTACTTCCTGTTCATGTTCCAGACGTTGAAGCTGATTCCCGCCAAGATCTGGTTCATTGACGGCGAGCTTCTGGGCGTGCTCGGTTTTGGGCTGGCCGGCGCCATCTGGGTGCTCCTGCCGTTCCTGGAGCGCAAGAACTCGAACCTGGGGCGGGCATTTGTCACCGGGTTGGGCGTATTCGCGCTGGCGTACATCGCAACCATGACCATGTACGGGTACGTGGCGAAATGAGCGGGAGAGAATCATGATAGCCATTCATAACCAAGTCATGCACGCGCCGGGCGGGAACGGCATGAGGCGCACCTCGCGATGGTGGTTTGCGCTGGCGATAATCATCTGGACTGCGGTTGCGCTTTTCGCGGCCGCGCGGGCGCGAGCGGCGGCGCCCTTGCCGCAAGCGGTTCAGAGCACGTGTGTCGACTGTCACGGCTCGCTCGATGGCAATCTGAAAATCACCGCCGAGCAGTATGCGGAAGACATCCACGCGCAAAAAGGCGTGACCTGCGCCGGATGCCATGGCGGCGATCCCGCCAGCATGGAAGCGATGGACAAGAAGAAAGGGTTCAAGGGCCATATTGACCGTAAGCAGGTTCCGGAGCTGTGCGCCAAGTGTCACGCCGACGGCGGCTACATGCGCCAGTACAACCCGTCGCTGCGCACCGACCAGTTAGCGCAGTACAAGACCAGCGTGCACGGCAAGCGTTTGCTGGCAGGCGATACCAAGGTGGCGGTCTGCATCGATTGCCATGGAGTACACGGCATCCGCGCGGTCAAGGACACGCGCGCCAAAGTGCATCCGCTCAATGTCGCTGAAACCTGCGCGCGTTGCCATGCCGACGGCAAGTACATGCAGTCCTATCCGATCAAGCATGACCAGTTCGCCGGATACAGCTCCAGCGTGCATCATGAAGCGCTCACCGTGCGCGGCGACCTGAGCGCGCCCACCTGCACCACCTGTCACGGGAACCACGGCGCCGCGCCGCCCGGCGTGGCCAGCGTCACCAACGTTTGCTCGACTTGCCATGTCTTCCAGGCGCAACTGTTCGAGTCCAGCCCGCACAAAGCGGCATTCAGCGCGGCCGGGCTGCCGGGGTGCGTAACCTGCCACAGCAACCACCGGATTTCTCATCCCACGGACGCGATGGTTGGTACCGGACCGCAGGCGGTCTGCACCTCGTGCCACACGCAGGGAGACGCCGGCTTCGCCGCCGCGGCAAACATTCAGAAGCAGTTCCTTGATCTGCAAACCGCAATCGGCAAATCCGAGGAAGTGCTCACCCGCGCCGCGCGCGACGGGATGGAAGTGAGCCAGGCGCAACTGGACCTGACCTCAGCGCGCGACCAACTTACCAAGGCCCGTGTAACGCTTCACGGTTTCACGTCGGCAAAGATTGACGTCGACATCAAAGCCGGCCAGGAGACCGCGACCAAGACACGCCTGGCCGGGGAAAAAGCCCTCCGCGAACGCGACTACCGCCGCGCGGGGCTGGGCGTTTCGCTGCTTACGATCCTGGCCATGCTGATCGGGCTCAAGCTCTACATCGGGGAGATCGAGACGCGGAAGTAAGTTGCGCCGAGTGCTCGGGCGTGGCGCGTGCTCGGAATTCCTTGCCTGCGATTTCCCGGCGCTTTATCCCTTCGTGCTACGATTCTTCGTTTTGCATCACGGAGGATTGTTGCAAATGTTCAGGCGCTTTGCCGTCCTGCTGTTGATCCTGCTTTGTTCCACCGTTTTTGCCCAGACTTACAACCAGGCGCTGTTCAGCGGCATGAAGTGGAGAGGCATCGGTCCGTATCGTGGCGGACGGGTGCTGGCCGTGACCGGAGTGCCCGGCGAAGCGAACACTTTTTATTTCGGAGGCGTCGCCGGGGGCGTATGGAAGACGATGGACGCGGGCGCTACCTGGAAGCCGCTCACCGATAAAGAACCGATCGCTTCCGTGGGTTCGATCGCGGTGGCCGAATCCGACCACAACACCATCTACATCGGGACGGGCGAGGCCTGCATCCGCGGCAACATCACGTACGGCGACGGCGTGTGGAAGTCGGTGGACGGAGGCAGAAGCTGGAAGCACGTCGGATTGCAGGACTCGCGCCAAATCGGCGCGGTGATCGTTCACCCTACGAATCCAAACCTCGTTTACGCAGCCGCGCTCGGACATGTCTATGCGCCCAGCGCCGAGCGCGGTATCTATCGCACCAGCGACGGCGGCGCGACCTGGCAGAAGGTCCTGTTCGTGGACGATAAGACTGGCGGCATTGACGTCGTCTTCGACCCGCAGAACCCGAACACGCTATTCGCCGCGATGTGGCAAGTGAATCGCACGCCCTGGAGTTTGAACAGCGGCGGGCCCGGCAGCGGCCTGTTCCGCTCGAACGATGGCGGCAATACCTGGAAGCGTCTGGAGGCCCATGGTCTGCCGGAAGGCCCGCTCGGCCGCATTGGTGTGTCGGTCTCGGGCGCCGACGGCAGTCGCGTGTACGCGTTGATGGAGGCGAAGGAGGGCGGACTGTTTCGCTCCGAAGACGGGGGCGACACCTGGGCGCGGGTCAACGACGACGAGCGCTATCGCCAGCGCGCGTGGTACTTCAGCCACATCTTCGCCGATCCGAAGACAGTGGACACGGTGTACGTGCTCAACACCGGCCTCTTCCGCTCGGTTGACGGCGGCAAGACCTTCACGCTTCTGCCGGCGCCGCACGGCGATCACCACGGGCTCTGGATCGATCCGACGAATCCCAAGAGCATCATCAACGGCAATGACGGCGGAGCGACCATCAGCGTGGACGGGGGCGCGACGTGGAGCACGCAGGCGAACCAGCCCACCGCGCAGTTCTACCACGTCATCACCGACGACCAGTATCCCTATTACGTCTACGGCGCGCAGCAGGACAACAGCAGCGTCGGAATCTCCAGCTACGCCGACGGAGGCGTGATTGCCCGCCAGGACTGGTTCGACTTCGGCGGCGAGACCGGCTTCATCGCCCCCGATCCGCGCAACCCGAACGTTGTTTACGGCAACAACGAAGCCACCATCTTCCGCTTCAACCGGCAGGACCGCCAGACGCAGGACGTTTCGGTCTGGCCGCTGGATGTTTCCGGGCACGGCGCGGTGGACCTGGACGTGTTGCGGTTCAACTGGACTTCGCCCTTGTTTATATCGCGACACGATAAATCTACGCTCTACACGTCCGGCGACAAGGTGTACAAGAGCAGCGACGGAGGCGCCAGCTGGACTGCGATCAGCAAGGACCTGACGCGCAATGACAAGTCCAAGCAGCAGCCCTCCGGCGGCGTGATCACGCTCGACATCACCAGCGTGGAGTACTAC
>DASSIZ010000066.1 GCA_035691485.1 Terriglobales bacterium | reverse complement strand
GAATGGCATGTTCGCGAAAATCCTGCGCCAGGTGCGGCGCATTCCGCGCGGGAAAGTTGCGACCTACGGCGACGTTGCCTACGCCGCTGGATTTCCCGGCGCGGCGAGGCAAGTAGTCTGGGCGCTGCACTCTTCGAGCGGCCTGCCCTGGCAGCGCGTGGTCGGCGCCGGCGGCAAAATCCTGTTGACCGGCGAAGCGGCTATGGAACAACGCTTCCGGCTGGAAAATGAAGGCGTGCACTTCGTCGGGCTGCGAGTGGATATGGACAAGTGCCGGTTCGCGTTCTTCGCGCGCAAGAAGATCTCTCGCGCGAAGCGAAACAAGCGGCGTTCCTCAGACTGAAGACCTCATCGGCCTGCCAGGTGCGACAGCAGTTCCTTCCCTACTTTCTGCAACTCGCCAAACTGCCGCTGATACTCGACGAACAACCGGTTCAACTCCAGCGAGCGGTCGGGCGATAGCTTGGCGCGCAGCAGCATGTCGCGCACGTGGACGGGGTTGGGAAGGATGGCTTCTTCCCTGAGTTCCTCGAGAGCGGTGTTGACGTCGTAGTGATACATAATTTCAAATTTGGAAATTGGAAATTTATCCAGAGCGCCCGTGTAAATCAGATGAAGAATAGGGCCGAAACGGTGTCGTAAATTTCAAGTTTTCAAATTTCCAATTTCAAATCCCCTTACACCATTTCCGTACCCCAGAGATCGTGCAGGTGGATGACGCCCTGCAAGCGGCCATTGTCGTCGACCACCGCCAGCGAAGTGATTTTCTTCTGCTCCATGATGTTGAGTGCGGCGGTGGCAAAGGCCTCCGGCCGGATCGTTTTGGGGTTGCGGGTCATGCAGTCGCCGGCCGCAAGGTCGAGCACGTCCTTGCCGCGGCGCTCCAGCAGGCGGCGGAGGTCACCATCGCTGATGATTCCGAGCAGGGTGTCACCGTCCGTGACAGTAGTGATGCCGAGATGTTTGCGCGACATCTCGTAAATCACCTGCGACATCGGCGTCTGCGCTGCGACGCGAGGGATGGCTTCGCCGGTGTGCATCAGCCGGGAGACGCGCGCCAGTTTCTTGCCCAGCTTGCCGCCGGGATGGAGATCGGCAAAATCTTCTTCTTTAAATCCGCGCTTCTCGGCCAGCGCGACCGCCAGCGCGTCACCGAGCGCGACCATGGTAGTAGTAGATGCCGTGGGCGCCAGCCCCAGGCTGCAGGCCTCCTGCGCCACGGAGCAATCCAACACGATGTCTGCGGCCTGCGCCAGCGTGGAGCGCACCGCGCCGGTCATCGCCAGCAATTTCACGTCGAGGCGCTTGATGTTGGGAACCAGGGAGAGTATCTCCTCGGAGTCGCCGCTCTGCGACAGCGCGAGTACGACATCGCCGCGCACGATCATCCCCAGGTCTCCGTGCAGGGCTTCGACCGGGTGCATGAACAATGATGGTGTGCCGGTGGACGACAGCGTGGCGGCGATCTTGCGCGCGACCAGCCCGCTTTTTCCCATGCCGGTTACGACCACGCGTCCGCCGCAGGAGTAGAGACATTCCACGGCATCGGCGAAAGCCTTCGCCATCGTGCCTGCCAGACGATCGGCGAGCGCGCGCAGCGCGTCAGCCTCAATGCGAACGACATTTTCGCCGGTCTTTGCGGGCATGGGAGACAGGCGATGTTAGCAGATCAGCGGGCCGCGGCTGGTTTCCATTTCTTCAGAAAGGCGAGCAGGTCGTCGGGATCCATGCTGCGCGCGGATTCGAATTCGCCATGCTGCTGGCTATAGAGCAATGTGCCGTCGGGCGCGAGCACGGCCAGCGCGGGAACACCTTTTTCGATAGGCACGCCGTACTTCTGGGCCACGTCGAGGTTCTTGTTCATCTCTCCGATATCGACGTGAACAACCAGGAAGTTGGCATGGAGCAGGGGGGAGACGTCCGACTGGTGAAAGGCGGCGTCGAGCACGTGGCAGTCGTAGCACCAGTTGCCGCCGAAGACGAGCAGCACGCGCTTGTGCGCTCGCGCCGCCTTGGCCAGGGCCTCGCGAATCTCTGCCTTGGCGTCGGCGTCTTTTTCGTAGAGATGCGGGTTCAGTTTTCCCACCGGGCGCATTTTCAGCACCGGCGTGTGACTGCTCACGGCGATGCGCCAACCCTGCGGCTGCTGCATCCAGCCTTGCTGTTCGAGCACGTAGCGTTGGCGCACGCCGGACGGGGTGCTGGCGCGAAAGGCGACCTCCACGCTGAGGATCATCATGCCGTTCTTGCTTTCGGCATTCAGAACGCTCACCGCCGGCTGCTTCATGCCCGCGGCACGGGTTTGGGACCAGAAGTCGGTCTCGGCGCTGACCGGAAACTGCTGCTTGCCGTCGGAAGAGACGATTGATGCCGGCGGGTTGGTCGAATAGAGCGCCAGCAGCGCGGCGTTGTCACCGACGGTGACGGCAGCCTTCCACTGCTCGACCGCAGCGCCCAGTCCGAGCGGCAGCGTTTGCGCGGCGCAGGCGAGCGTCCAGACGCATAACCAACAAACAAGTCGAACCACAAAACGAATCACATTCTGTTTATACCGCATTTACCCACTGTGCACGTTCACTTACCTTAGTAATGCTTGGACTTTCCCGTACGCTGGTAGCATGGCGCTGCTATGCCGGTGGAACAGGGACAAGCGGTGGCGTACCTGGCAGCAGGCAAGCTGCACGTGCAGGACGGCAATGGCACGGCGCAGATCGTGGAGAGCCAGTTTGGCCAATCCATGCGCCGGCGCATGCTGGAACTGCACCAACGCTACGAGTGGAAAACGGCCGGACGCGGCGCGCAGTTCATGCGCGGCGGCGGCGCGCTGTGGGGCATGGGCGATCGCGATCCCGCCGAGATCCCGATCCGCATCACCGGCGTCACGCGCGGCTCCCGCAGCGGCGAACTGTTCTATGCCCTGACCACGCCCGAGGTCGGCGGCCTGTTCCGCGTCCGCGACGGCGTGGAGCAGAGACTATTCCACACCAACGATTACCGCGTTAGTGACACTGCCTATGGTCTCGGCGACCGCATCGCGTGCGTCTGCAACCACCGCAACGGCAGCTCGACCATCGCCGTGATCGGCGCCGACGGCAGCGGCATGGCCGAGGTCACGCAAGGCGACACGCAGGATGAATCGCCCACGTGGACGTCAGCCAACGAAATCGTTTACCAGTCCGCGGGCATGGCGCGCACGCCAGGCGGTTATGCGGTGGGACGCGGGCCGTTCGCCATCCAGAAGCTCGACATCGAAGGCGGGCAGGTAACCACTCTCGCCCAGGACCCGCATTTCGATCTGCTGGGACCGAAGGTCGCGGCGGATGGCACGCTGTATTACATCCGCCGGCCGTACCAGACGCTTACGCCGAAGATGAACCCGCTGCGCGTGGCGCTCGATTTTGTTCTGCTGCCCTTCCGGCTGCTGTACGCCATTTTCCAGTACATCAATTTCTTCAGCATGCGCTACACGGGCAAGACGCTGACCGCGGCGGGCGGCACGGCGCAGCGCGAGGCCGACGTCCGGCAGATGATGATCTGGGGAAACCTCATCAACGCGCAGAAAGCGGCGCGCGAAACCAACGGCGACGATGCCCCCGCGCTGGTACCGAAAACCTGGGAACTGGTGAAGCAGGACGCGAGCGGCGCCACCGAAGTGCTGGAGCGCGGCGTCGTGCACTTCGACCTCTGCCCGGATGGCTCGCTGCTTTACTCCAACGGCAGCGCACTTTTTCTGCGGCAAGCGAATGGAAAGACGGAACGCCTGCTGAAGGACTCGCTTATCCAGCAAGTCGTCGCCCTGTAAAAATCAATTCTGCTTATCTGCCGCGATGGCGTTCTGCAGTGCTCCGTGCACGGCCAGCAATTCGGTCAGCACCGGGCGAAGCCACTTCAGGTCGAGAGCATTGGCGCCGTCGGAGAGCGCGGCGGCGGGGTTGTCGTGCACCTCGACAAAGATTCCGTCCACACCAGCTGCTACCGCAGCGCGCGCAAGGATCGGAATGAATTCAGGCTGGCCGCCGGATTGGACGGTACCGTCGTCCGACCCGGCCGACGGCGCCTGGGCGACATTGTCCGACCCTGCGGACGGAAGTTGCACGGAGTGCGTCGCGTCGAAGACCACCGGCGCCAGCTTGCGCATGATCGGCAGCGAGCGCATGTCCACAACGAGATTGTTGTAGCCGAAGGATGAACCGCGTTCGGTGAGCAGAACGCGGTCGTTGCCGGACTCGCGCACCTTCTCTACCGCGTGGCGCATGTCCCACGGCGACACGAACTGGCCTTTCTTGATGTTGATGACCTTGCCCGTTTTGGCGGCGGCGACCAGCAGGTCGGTCTGGCGGCAGAGAAACGCCGGAATCTGCAGCACATCCACGAAATCAGAGACGATTTTGACGTCGTGGGCGTCGTGCACGTCGGTAAGCACCGGGAGGTGCACCGTGTCGCGGATTTTGCCCAGGATGCGCAGTCCTTCGGCAATTCCGGGCCCGCGATAGCTCTTCAGCGAAGTGCGGTTCGCCTTGTCGTAACTGGCTTTGAAGATGAAAGGGATGCGCAGCGCGCGAGCTACGCCGTTGATGCATTCCGCCATCCGGATGGCGTGTTCTTCCGACTCGATGACGCACGGTCCGGCGATGAGGAGGAGCCCGCCATCGCCGATGGTTAGGTCGCCGAGTTTGAAGGAAGCAGGTTTCAAAAGTTTCAAAGTTTCACGTTTCAAAGTTTCAAAGAAAAACGTCCACTGCTAACGTTGAAACTTTGCTGCTTTGCAACGTTGAAACATTCTATGACCGCGTTATCTTCTCCGGCCGCATGAACATCTCCACCTCGTTCGCCGCCTTCTGCTCCTTGCGCCGCAGGCGGTTTTCATACGCCGCCTTGATGAAGGACACGAACAGCGGGTGCGGTTCCAGCGGTTTCGACTTGAACTCGGGGTGGAACTGGCAACCGAGAAAATAGGGATGCTCTTCCTGCGGCAGCTCGACGATCTCGACATAAGTGCCGTCGGGCGTAATGCCGGTGACGCGCATCCCGGCGGAGCACATCTGCTCGCGATATTCCTGGTTGAACTCGTAGCGATGGCGGTGGCGTTCGCTGATCTCCTGGCTTCCATATGCCTTGGCCGCGAGCGAGCCCGGCTCCAGCTTGCACTGCCACGCGCCCAGCCGCATGGTGCCGCCCAGTTCTTCGACGCCGCGTAACTCGCGCAGCTTGTAAATGATTCGATGAGGCGTGGCGGGATCGAACTCGCTGGAGTTGGCGTTCTCCAGGCCGCAGACATCGCGCGCGAACTCGATGCAGGCGGTCTGCATGCCGAGGCAGATGCCAAAGTACGGCACCTTGTGCTCGCGGGCGAAGCGGATTCCGTTCAGCATGCCGGCAATGCCGCGCTTGCCGAACCCGCCGGGAACCAGGATGCCATCGTAGCCTTCGAGCTGCGATTCGAATTCATCGCCCTTTGTCTCCAGCCCTTCGGCCTCAATCCAGGAGACGTTCAATTTCAAATTCTGCGACAGCGCGCCGTGCACCAGGGCTTCCTTCAGCGATTTGTAGGAGTCTTCGTACTCGACATACTTGCCGACCAGCCCGATGGAAACCTCGTCCTTGGGATTGTTGACGCGGTTGACCAGTTCTTCCCAGCGGCTGATGTCACGCACGCCGCCGTCGATGTGCAGGTATTTCAGCACCAGCTTATCCACGCCCTCATGCGAGAAGGTCAGCGGTACCTCGTAAACCGAGTTGACGTCAATGGCGGTGATGACCGCTTCTTCTTCCACGTTGCAGAACAGGGCGATCTTGCTCTTGATGTCCTTGGACAGAAAGCGGTCGGTGCGGCACAGCAGGATGTCGGGCTGAATTCCGACGCTGAGCAATTCCTTCACCGAGTGCTGCGTCGGCTTGGTCTTCAGTTCGCCGGCAACGCCGATGAACGGCACCAGCGTAACGTGCACGAACAGGGTGTTCTCGCGGCCCAGGTCCTGGCGCATTTGGCGGATGGCCTCGATGAAGGGCAGTGATTCGATATCGCCGACGGTGCCGCCGATCTCGACGATGCACACGTCCACGTCCTGCGATACCTTTTTCATCGCTGCCTTGATCTCGTTGGTCACGTGCGGAATCACTTGCACGGTCTTGCCGAGATAATCGCCGCGGCGCTCCTTGGCGATGATCTGCTCGTAAATGCGGCCGGTGGTCCAGTTGTTGTCGCGGGTCAGCTTGGCGTGGGTAAAGCGTTCGTAGTGGCCGAGATCGAGGTCGGTTTCGGCGCCATCGTCAGTGACAAAAACTTCGCCGTGCTGGAATGGCGACATGGTGCCGGGATCGACGTTGAGATAAGGATCGAATTTCTGCAGGTTGACCTTGAGACCGCGGCTCTCCAGCAGACATCCGATGGAAGCCGCGGCCAATCCCTTGCCCAGTGAAGAAACCACACCACCGGTGACGAAGATGTACTTAGCCGACATTATTGGTTGACCTCGCCCTGTTGTGGATTGCGGAATTGCAGAACTGCGGAAGCGCGGAATCGAACAGCACACAAGCCTGGTCAATTCGGCAATTTTTTGAGGATACTTTCCCCAGGCCGTGGGTGGTCTGTGCCTGGGTACCGCTAGAGGGGTGCACGACCAATTATGGCAGAAAACGGGGCGGAAAGGAACGGTCGCGATTGCACCAGAACTGGTGCAGGACCGCGACTTTGGCGAGCCAACGGCGGTCTAACTGTGCAGACCGTCCGGAGAAAGCGGATAATTTCATGATGCGGTTGCTTGCGCAATTTCGGGTTTGCCTGTTGATATTCACGGTTGCGTTCTCGATCTCCTCGTCGGCCCAGCGAACCGGGCGGCATAAGACCACGCCAAAAACGGCGACCACACCGGCCGAAGCGGCGGGAAAACCCTGCCCGTTCTCTCGTCCCGATGACCAGCACCATCGCATCGTCCTCACCGACGGCAATTACCAGGTGACCGGAAAATGCGAGATTATCGGAGACCGCGTGCACTACATGAGCGCCGAACGCTCCGAGTGGGAGGACATTCCCACCGCGCTGGTGGATTGGGAGGCCACCCGGAAATACGAGCTTGGGCAAGCGCAACCGAAAAAGAACCTGGAAGCCGCCGCCGTCGATGCCGAAGAAGAGGCAGAACGCAAGAAGGAAGAAGAGAAATCGCCGGAGATCAAGCCCGGGCTGCGCCTGCCGTCACAGGGCGGCATCTACCTGCTGGACATCTATCGCGACAACCCCGAGTTGATTGAACTGGTGCAGAACGGCGGCGAGATCAACCAGAACCGCAAGAGCAACGTGCTGCGCGCGGCCATCAACCCGCTGGCCAAGGCAAAGCAGACGATCGAGATCAAGGGCACGCATGCCTCGGTGCAGTCGCATGTGCCGCAACCGGTGATTTACGTCAACATTGACATGGACCAGGACGCGCGCAACGGTCCCGCGGCTCACGATTTTTCCGACCATTTCCGCATCGTGCGCGCCACGCCCAAAAAGGATGCGCGCGTAGTCGGGGCCATCGAGGTCGCTGTCTACGGCAAGGTCAGCCAGAAGGAGAATTACGTCCAGACGCGCTCCCGGCCGCTGAACGCACAATGGATCGAGGTGGTGCCGGCACAGCCGCTGGAACCCGGCGAGTATGCGCTGGTGGAGATGCTGGGCAAAGACGTCAACATGTACGTCTGGGACTTCGGTGTCA
The DNA here is from genome assembly GCA_035691485.1 of Terriglobales bacterium. Classification (NCBI taxonomy): domain Bacteria; kingdom Pseudomonadati; phylum Acidobacteriota; class Terriglobia; order Terriglobales; species Terriglobales bacterium. The sequence goes on along the minus strand of DASSIZ010000066.1, from coordinate 6,190 downwards.
GCCCGATCGCGCCCGAGAACGCATCCGCCTGGAAGCCGGCGCCGGTGAGCAATACCGAAACCGGGAGTCGGGACAGCCCGGTGCTGAACAAGCGTCCGCCCAATGAGTAACTCAGCAGCTCCGTACCGCATAGGAGATTACTGAGCTACTGAGCTACTGAGTTACGATTTATCGAACTGCCGAGTAGCCCGTCAATACAGCCATTCCGGTTGCTGCCTGCGTGCTATACTTCCTAGACCTGTTGCGCCCCCAGGAGGCTTTGCATCGACAAGAGGTACATTCGCACCAACGATCGGATTCGCGCCCGCGAAGTCCGCGTGATTGACGACGAAGGCAAGCAGGTCGGCGTCATGCCCCCCTACGAAGCGCTCAAGATGGCCCGCGAAAAGAGCCTTGACCTGGTGGAAATTTCTCCCACCGCCCAGCCTCCAGTGGTCCGCATCATGGATTTCGGCAAGTTCCTGTACCAGAAAGAAAAGCAGGAACGTGAAGCCAAGAAGCACCAGAAGGTCATCACCGTCAAAGAGGTCAAGTTCCGCATCAACGTGGACGAGCACGATTACCAGACGAAGAAAAACCACGCTATCCGGTTCCTTGAAGAGGGTGACAAGGTCAAGGCGACGATCTTTTTCCGTGGGCGGGAAATGACGCGCCAGAGCCTGGGACGCCAGATCCTGGAACGGCTGATTACCGACTTGGGGGACAAGGCGATCGTGGAGTTCCGGCCGCGGCAGGAAGGTAACACGCTGCACGCGATTTTGGCTCCGGCAAAGGCAAAACCGGAAACCAAGCCGAAGCCGCCGCGTCCGCCGCAGGCACAGCAGCCGCCACCGCAAGCCGCGCCCAGCGCGTAGAAATTGCTAGTTGGGTAATTTGGCAATCGGGTAATTGTGCCCGATTCGTGTGCGGATTGTGGGGCAGCGCCCTCATCCGCCACCAATCCGAGCCGGCAACTTTGATACAATAACCAATTCGCGTAAAGTTCGCGGAGGGTAGTGTCTGCACCGCCTCCAGTCAGGCAAGTCAGGATCACTTTACCCAATTACCCGATTTCGCAATTACCCGATCAACAGGGGAGTTATGCCGAAACTGAAGACACACAGTGGCGCCGCCAAGCGTTTCAAGAAAACCGCGACCGGCAAGATCAAGCGCGGACACGCCAAGGCGCGGCACATCCTGACCACCAAGACGACAAAGAAGAAACGTCACCTCGACCGCGACGTCATCATGGATAAGGCGGACGAGAAAAAAGTAAAGCGGATGATTCCGTATTAACGTTGCAAGGTTTCAGAGGTTTCAAAGTTTCAGCGCTGAGCAACGTGAAACTTTGAAATATTGAAACTCTGAAACTTTCGGGCGTGTGAAGAGGTTTGAGTCTCACTCCTGCCTCCAGCCGCCAGGAAAAAAGTTTCGATTTTCATGTTGTCTAGTTGCGGGTGAAACATGAAAACCTCGAAACGTGAACGCAAGAAAAGGAGCTACTAAATGCCTCGCGTCAAACGCGGCACCAAGCGTCGTGCCAAGCGCAAAAAGATCCTCGAACGCGCCTCTGGTTATTACCTCACAAAATCCAAGCTCTATCGCTCGGCGAAAGAGTCGGTCGAGCGCGCGCTGAAATTTGCCTATGCCGGACGCCGCCAGAAGAAGCGGCAGTACCGCTCGCTGTGGATCGTGCGCATCGGCGCGGCCGCCAAGCTCAACGGTTTGAGCTACAGCCGGTTTATCAGCGGCCTGAAACGCGCGGGCGTGGAACTGGACCGCAAGATCCTGGCCGACCTCGCGGTCAACGATCCGGCGGGATTTGCCAAGCTCGCGGAGCAGGCCAAGAGCGCACCCGCGGCGTAACCGGAAAAATCCAGCCGCGGATTTGCGCGGATGAACGCGGATCGAACATCCGAAAAAGAATCCGCGAAGATCCGCGTCAATCCGCGGTTTGATTTTCATGTATACAGTTCCCAAACTCGACGACTATTCGCCCGAGGCTCTCGAACGGGCCGTCGCACAACTGGTGTGCGCGCTTGACGAAGAAGCGCGCGAGGTTTCCGACGAAAGTTCATGGAAGGAGTTCCGCGACCGCTGGATGGCGCGCAAGAACGGCGTTCTGACGCAGGTCAACGACCTATGGCTGAAAGCCGCGCCAGGCCCGCAAAAGCGCGAGGTCGGGCGGCGCGTCAACGAGGTGAAGGCCAAGGTCGAAGCCGTAGTTGAGCAAACGCGGGAGCGGGTTTCCGGCGCCGCTTCCGACGATAAGCTCCGCGTCGATCGCGTTGACGTCACCCTTCCTGGCATCCGCCGTCCGCTTGGCGCGGAGCACCCGATCATCCGCACCATGAACGACATCATCGGAGTGTTCAAGGCGATGGGCTACTCGGTGGCGGAAGGGCCGGAGATCGAAACCGATTACTACAACTTCGAATCGCTGAATTTTCCGCCGAACCACCCGGCGCGCGACATGCAGGACACAATTTTTCTTGCCGGGCAGGAGCAGAAGCCTGCGCGCGATCGTCTGCTGCTGCGCACGCACACTTCACCGGTACAGATCCGCACCATGGAAAAGCAGAAGCCGCCGGTGCGGGTGGTGATTCCCGGCCGCGTCTATCGCAACGACGCGCCCGACGCGACCCATTCGCCGATGTTTCACCAGGTGGAAGGCCTGGCGGTGGACACGAACATTACCTTCTGCGATCTGAAGGGCTCGCTCGATCACGCCATGAAGTCGCTGTTCGGCTCATCGGTGAAGACGCGCTTCCGGCCGTCGTTCTTTCCGTTCACCGAACCAAGCGCGGAAGTTTTGATCTCCTGTATTTTTTGTGGCGGCGGATACCAGGGCGCGGCGCGCTGTCCGAATTGCAAGGCCAGCGGCTGGATTGAGTTACTGGGCTCGGGCATGGTGGATCCGGCGCTGTATGGCTTCGTCGGCTACGACGCGGAAAAGTACAGTGGCTTCGCCTTCGGCATGGGCGTTGACCGCATCGCCGCCATGCTCTACGGCGTCACCGATTTGCAGCTGTTCTTTAACGGGGACGTGAGGTTTTTGGAGCAGTTCGCGTAAGGTTTCGCGTTGCACGTTTCATGTTTCGCGTTCAAAAACGTGAAACGTGAAACTCGAAACGCGAAACCTCGAACGCGATTTTGAAATGAAGATACTCCCGACATGGCTTCGCGAATTCGTTGAAATCCCGGCCGACGAGCGGAAGCTTGCCGACGACTTGACGCTCGCCGGCATCTCGGTCGAGGGCATCGAGGGCGAAGGCGCGCGGACAGTCTACGACGTGGACTTCACGCCCAACCGTGTGGACGCCATGAATCACTACGGCGTGGCCCGCGAGTGCGCCGCGATCTACGACAAGGATTTAAAGGCGATTGCGCCCAAGGTCCTGGCCGAGGGCGGCCGGGCTACATCCGCGCTCGGGGGCGAGCGCGCTCCAGCATTCAAAATTGAAATTGAAGATTCGCAGGGCTGCGCCCGATATACCGCGCGAGTGATTCGCAACGTCAAGATTGCGCCGTCGCCGGAGAAAATCGCACAGCCCCTGGAACTTCTCGGATCGCGCGCCATCAACAATGCGGCGGATGCCAGCAACTACACGTTGCAGGAAATCGGCCATCCCACGCATTGTTTCGATCTCGACCTGCTGGAGGGCAGCAAGATCATCGTACGTCGCGCGCGTCCCGGCGAGAAGTTGAAGACGCTGGACGGCGTGGACCGCGTTCTGCATGTCGAGGACCTGGTCATTGCCGACGCCGTCAAGCCGGTGGCGCTCGCCGGGGTGATGGGCGGCTTCGATTCGATGATCACGGAGAAGACGCGCAACGTGCTGATCGAGTCGGCGTGGTTTGACCCGGCCTCGATCCGCCGCACCGCGCGCCGGCACGCGATGCATACGGACGCCTCGCATCGATTCGAGCGTGGCGCCGATATCGGCATCACGCCCACCGCGTGCGCGCGGGTTGCCGAACTCATCTTGCAAACCGCGGGCGGCCAAGTGGAAGGCGGCGAGATCGACGCCTATCCGCGCAAGCTCGATCGCCCTTCGCTCAAACTCCGCCGTACCGAGGTGCGCCGCCATCTCGGGCAGGACATTCCCGAGATCGAGGTCCAACGCATTCTTCGCCGCCTCGGTTTCACGGTTACCCCCGGGCGCGCGACCGTAGCCGTGCCCGTCCAGTCCATGACGCCTGCGGGAACCGGCGGCGCGCACGCCGCGGTGGCGGAAGAGACCGCGGATTTCGCCGTCCAGGCGCCAAGCTGGCGTCTCGACGTCGAACGCGAAATTGACTTGATTGAGGAAATCGCGCGCATCTACGGCTTTGACCGCTTCCCCAACACGCTGCCGGGCTTCGTCGGTGGCGTCGTCGAACTGCCCGATGCCAGGAAAGAAGCAAAACTTCGGACTTCCCTGCTCGGGTTGGGCTACAGCGAGGCCGTTTCGCTGACGTTCATTTCGCACGCTGATGCGCAACGTTTCTCCGATGCAGCGGCGGTCGAGATTGCCAACCCGATCAGCGAGGAAGCCTCGGTCCTGCGCACGTCCATGGTTCCCAGCATGCTCAATATGCTGGCCTACAATCTGAACCGCGGCAACGCGGAGGTGCGGCTGTTCGAGTCGGGAAAGGTGTACGAGAGCCTGGGAGCGCGCACCGAAGAGCAGCGCCGTCTCTGCATCGGCGCGACCGGCTCGGTGATTCCGCCCAGTATTCATGCGCCTGTGCGCAAGTATTCGTTTTTCGACCTGAAGGGCGACATGGAAACGCTGCTCGGGGCGTTCCAGTTCAATACTCTCTACTTCGACGCCAATGCGCCCGATTATTACCATCCCGGCCGTTGCGCGCGCGCGGTCATGGACGGCGCCACGCTGGCCCGCTTCGGCCAACTGCATCCGCAGCTCTCCGCCGAGCGCAAGCTGCGTCTCAGCGCACAGGAGCTTCCCGAGATTTACATCGCCGAAATTGACCTCGAGCGCCTCTTCCGCCACGAGCTGCGCAAAATCCGATATCAGGCAATCTCGCGCTTTCCGGCGGTCGACCGCGACTTCTCCTTCATCTTCGACGACACCGTTTCCTTCGAGCGCATTCAGAACGCAATTTCCGGCCTGCGCATCGAGGAACTGCGAGCGCTTGCTCCGGTCGAAATCTTCCGCGGCGGCTCGGTTTCTGCCGGCAAGTACTCCATGCTGCTGCGGGCGACCTTCCAGTCGCCCGAACGAACGCTGCGCGATGACGAAGTCGCTCTTTGGTCACAGCAGATCATCAAGGCATTGCAATCGCTAGGCGGCACCCTGCGCGCCTGATCTGAGTCTCGAGCTTGGTTCTTCGCTCGGTACTCAGTACTCGGTACTTGCTACAATGCGCGGTCTGGGGTGAGCCATGTCGTTTTCACGCAGATCGTTTCTCGGCACGCTCGGCCTGGGCGCTACCGCCGCTGCGGTGGGATTCAGCGGGCTCGAACAGATCGCGCTTGGCGAGCCGCCGCGCACCGCTGCCGTCAATGGTTTCCGCCTGCTCAATAGCAACGAGAACGCATACGGCATGTTTCCGAGCGTGGAGAAAGCGTGTGTGGAAGGCTTGCGCGTCGCCAACCGCTATCCCTTCAAGATCTATAACGACGTGGTCGCACGCGTCGCTGCGTCCATCAAGATCTCTCCCAAGCAGGTGCTGCTCGGCAATGGTTCGACGGAAGTGCTGGCCATGTGTTCTCGCGCCTTCACCGGCCCGGGACGCAAACTGATTGCCGCGGTACCGACGTTCGAGTCCTCGCTCGCCTATTCGCGTGCTCGCGGAGCACAAGTTATCGAGGTTCCGCTCACCGCCAGCTACGCGCACGATCTCGACGCCATGCTGGCGAGCGCCGGCAGCGACACCGGCCTGGTGTACATCTGCAATCCCAACAATCCCACCGCCTCGCTGACGCCGCGGCGCGATATCGAAGCGTTCGTGCGCAAGCTGCCCGCGAATGCGTACGTACTGATTGACGAGGCCTACCACCACTTTGCCACCGATTCTCCCGAGTATGTTTCGTTTATCGAGAAGCCCGTCGATGACCCGCGCATCATCGTGGCGCGCACGTTTTCTAAGATTTACGGCATGGCGGGTTTGCGCCTCGGCTATTCGGCTGCCATGCCGGAAACCACCAAGTTGCTGCAGGCGTGGCAACTGGAAGACAACGGCAACATGATCGCGCTCCATGCCG
>DASSIZ010000065.1 GCA_035691485.1 Terriglobales bacterium | reverse complement strand
ACCTTGACACCGGTAGGCACGATCTGGCGTTCGCCGATGTGCGTGACCTCGCGCGTGGAGCGCTGCTCGATGGGAATGCGGCTGCCGTCCGGGGTATCGAGGTCGATCGTCGAAAACGGCGCGGCCACGTAGAAGGGAATTTTGTGCTCCTTGGCCAGCACCGCCACCATGTAAGTTCCCACCTTGTTGGCGACGTCGCCGTTGGCGGCGATGCGGTCGGCGCCTACTACCACCGCGCTGATTTTCCCCTGCTTCATCATGGCGCCGGACATGCTGTCGGAAATCACGGTCGTCGGAATGCCGTCCTGCATGAGCTCCCACGCGGTCAGGCGCGAACCCTGCAGAAACGGCCGCGTCTCGTCAGCGAAGACGTGCAGCTTCTTGCCGGCTTCCACGGCGGCGCGGATGACGCCCAGCGCGGTCCCGTATCCGCACGTCGCCAGCGCGCCGGCGTTGCAATGCGTGAGCACGCCCCCGCTGGCCGGCAGCAGCGCCGCTCCGTGCCGTCCCATGGCCTCATTCGCCGCGATGTCTTCCAGGTACATCTGCCGCGCCTCGACGATCAGCGCCTGCTTCAGTTGTGGCAGCGGCAGGTCGCTCGATTCCTCGAACTTGCGCTCCATTCGGCGGATGGCCCAGAAGAGGTTGACGGCGGTGGGCCGCGTTTCTCCCATCGCTTCACAGATTTCCGTAAAGTTGCGACGCAATTCCGAAAGATGGTCGCCTTCGGCGTCGCGCACGCCGAGCGCGATCCCCATCGCCGCCGCCACGCCAATCGCGGGGGCGCCCCGCACCGTCATGTTGCGAATGGCTTCCGCGACTTCTTCGTAGCTGGTGGCGGTGACGTAAGTTTCCTCCGTCGGCAGTTTCCGCTGATCGATGAAGCGGACGCCTTCTTCAGTCCATTCCAGTGTCTTGACCAAAATTTCTCCTGCTATTTTTCCGCGTGAGCTTGCTGGACCTTCTTGAGCCGCAAGTGCTCTTCCCGGATCTCGGCAGCGGTATAGATCGATACAAACGGGGCCGGCGTGGCGGCCTGTTCCACCCTGGCGCGCCCGCCTGCGTCTTCCCGCTCCACCAGGCACATCACGCCGATCACTTCAAACCCAAACTCGCGCGCCGCTTCAATGGCCTGCACCGTGGAGGCGCCGGTGGTGCATACGTCGTCCACGATGACCACGGCCGCGCCCTTGGCGCGGAAGCCCTCGATGCGCTGGCCAGTGCCGTGCCCCTTGTCGCCCTTGCGCACGATAAAGGCATGAATCAGCCAGGCCTCGGGCGATTCCGTGGCCGATTGATCCGGGTGGCGCGCTTGCACCTGCTGCGCCGTCAACATCGCTACCGACACCACAATCGGGTCGGCGCCCAACGTCATGCCACCGATCCCCTGCGGCACCCATCCGCGGCGATAGAGCTCGTCCACCACCGTCCTGGCGGTGAGGCGAGCCCCGTTGGCGTCGAGGGTGGTGGCGCGGCAATCGATGTAGTAATCGCTGGTGCCGCCCGACGACAGTTTGAATTCGCCAAGGCGGAATGATTTTTCCGCCAGCATGGCTAGCAACTCTTGTCGGGCCACAATCATGGTTCAACAAAATACCACGCGACCCCGGCTAGGCTCATCTCTTGCGTTGAACTGGGGCCGGAGAACCTCCGAAACCTTGAAACCTTGAAACTTCCCCTTCACCCCAGCTTTTCGAAGTGGCGAAAGTGGTCGCTGGCCACGTAGAGCATCCCGAACAGGGTTGCGTTATACCCGACGTGAATCAGGAAGGTCGTCGCCACCGAGCCGGTACGGGCGCGCATCACCGTCAACACCACCCCGACGAAAAACAGCAGCAGCAGAGGCGCCCAGGCATGCGCCAGCTGCGAAGCGTGGATGAAGGCGAACAGAGCCGAGGTGACCACAATCCCTGATAGCATTCCCCACCGCCGCGCCACGGCGGGATAGAGAAAGCCGCGGAAAAACAATTCTTCGACCAGGGGAGCAAAGGTCAGGCCAAAGACCGCCATCATGTAGGCGCCTACGGTATCGCGGAAATAGCGGTCGATCGGCAGTGACTTGGGCACAGGCAACAGCACCGATGCGCTTTGCACCAGCAGCGCCAGCGCCACCCCGAGCGCCATCCATCCGAACCACGAGGCACCCGGCCAATTCCAGCGGATGGCAGTGAGCGGATCGACGGCCGCGCGTTCATCCTGATGCGACCGCTTGGACGACACCAGATAGTACATGAAGGCCAAAACCACCAGGTAAGCCGCGAATTGCGCCGGGATGACAACGCGCGCATTGCGTGCCAGGTCCGCCGGCGAGATGTTCGACGCGCCGCGCAGCGCTATCGCCATCGCCACCATGCTGAACAGCCCAATGGCGATCATCGCCACCACTGCGATGCGGACCACGTCCCACAGTCCCCACGGCAGTTCTTCGGCCGACGCCTCCAGGGTCGCGGAGACGGCCTGCGGCGCGCGCTCCTGGTCAAGTGGGGAGAGCGTTTCGGGCGGAAGGGGATTTTCACCGAAGGACAAGCGCCTCAGCCTCAATTCACAATGTACTTGGATGCGATGGCTGCGGCAAATCGGCGCAAGGATTCGCATTCCGCCGCGCGCCGCTTTCCGCTACACTGGCGGCAATCTCACCCATGAACCTTTTGCGGCCGATCCTCGCCTTCGCCCGCCGGCGCGCAGTGCGGTGGTACCTCATCCCGTCGCTGCTGGTCGCACTTGCCCTGTTCGTGACCATGCAAGTTCCCGACGTCCAACTGCATTCGTTCTTCAGTATCTTCCTGGCCGCCGTAGCCGTCTCAGCTTATGAGGGCGGTTGGCCGGCGGGCACGACTGCAACCGCCTTGTCGGTGCTCGCCAGCGACGTGTTTGTTCTGCCGCCCACCTGGTCCAACGCCGCTGCGGCGGACCACGTCTCGCGCCTGTCTACGGCCTTGCGCATCGACAATCCCACCGACTGGGTCAGGCTGGTGGCCTTCGGCTTCACCGCGTTCGTGATCTGCGTGCTGGCGGCTTTGATCGAACACAAGGAGCGGGCCCTGCGCGGGGCAAAGCAGTTTCTCAGTCAACAACAGCACGAGATGGAATTCCTGAGGAGCACGGCCAAGATCTGGTCTTGGGAATACGACTTGCAGACCCGGCGCGTCACCTGGACCAACATGTACAGCCCGGTGGCGCTGCGCCGGGAGGAGCCGCTGGAATGCTGGCTGGATTCGATCCATGGCGAGGACCGCGAGCGCGTGAAGGCTGAACTGGACCGCGCCATGGTGGACGGGGAGTTTGAGGCGGAGTACCGGATCCTGGTGGACGGCTCCCGGCCGCGCCCGGTCATGGGCCGCGCCGTTCTGTATTCCATCGATGGGCAGATCGCCGGCCTGCGCGGCATCGAGATCGACCGTGAGCTCCGCGCCGCAGCCGCTGCGAACGTCTAAGCTCGCGCGCGCTGTCCGAAATATTCCGCCAGCGCCTGCCCGGTGTAGGACTTCTTCATCTTCGCAACCTGTTCAGGCGTGCCCTGGGCCACGATGCGCCCGCCGTCCTCCCCGCCTTCCGGGCCCAAGTCCACGATCCAGTCGGCATTGGCGATGACGTCGAGATTGTGCTCGATGATGATGATGCTGTTTCCCAGGTCGGTCAGCCGGTGCAGAACATCGAGAAGTTTGTGCACGTCGTCAAAGTGCAGCCCGGTCGTCGGCTCGTCGAGCAAGTAGAGGGTGCGTCCCGTCTGCCTCTTCGACAATTCGCGCGCCAGCTTGATGCGCTGTGCTTCGCCCCCCGACAACGTCACTGCCGATTGTCCCAGGTGAATGTACCCGAGCCCCACGTCCACCAGCGTGTGCAGCTTTTGGCGGATCTGCGGAATGTTCTCCAGCAACGGCAGCGCGTCCGCTACCGGCATTTCCAGCAGGTCGGCAATCGACTGCTCCTTGTACTTCACGGCCAGCGTTTCGTGGTTATACCGCCTGCCGCCGCACACCTCGCACTGAACGTAAACGTCGGGCAGAAAATTCATCTCGATGCGGCGCTGGCCTTCCCCTTGGCACGCCTCGCAACGTCCGCCCGGCACGTTGAATGAAAACCGTCCCGCCTTGTATCCGCGTTCGCGCGATTCCGGCAGCATGGCGTACAGATCGCGGATGTGCGTGAACACGCCGGTGTAGGTTGCCGGGTTAGAGCGGGGCGTGCGCCCGATCGGCGACTGGTCGATGCCGATAACCTTGTCGATGTTCTCCGCCCCTGAAATCGACTTGTGCTCGCCGGGTCTTTCACGCGAGCGGTAGAGCTGCTTGGCCAGGGCGCGATACAGGATGTCGTTCACCAGGGTCGACTTTCCGGAGCCGGACACACCTGTGACCACGGTCATCACGCCCAGCGGAAAGCTGGCGTCGAGCGACTTCAGATTATTTTCGCGGGCGCCCAGCACCGCGATCGCATTGCCGTTGGTGTGGCGGCGCTCGGCGCGATGCGGAATCTGTTTCTCCCCGGAAATGTACTGCCCGGTCAACGAATCCGGCGCTTGCATAATCTGCTGCGGCGTGCCCGAGGCCACCAGCGCTCCCCCATGTCGTCCGGCGCCGGGGCCGAGGTCGACCACGTAATCGGCCCGGCGGATGGTCTCTTCATCATGTTCAACCACCAGCACGGTGTTGCCCAGATCCCGGAGCGACTCCAGCGCCTGCAGCAATCGGTCATTGTCGCGATGGTGAAGTCCGATGGAGGGCTCGTCGAGCACGTACAGCACGCCGCGCAGCTTGGAGCCGATCTGCGTCGCCAGCCGTATGCGCTGTCCCTCGCCCCCCGACAGCGTGGCCGCCGAGCGGTCCAGCGAGATGTATCCCAAACCGACGGCATTCAGGAACTGCAGGCGTTCGGCGATTTCGTGGACCACGCGTCCGGCGATTTGCGCCTCGCGTTCGCTGAGTTTGATCTGCGCCACCGCTCCCGAGGCGCGCGCGACCGGCAACGCGGTGAAGTCGGCAATCGACATGCCGTTCACTCTCACGGCCAGGCTTTCTGGCCGCAGTCTTCTGCCCTGGCAAGCAGGACACTCCGTCGCGCTCATGTAATTCAGCAGCCACTCGCGATAGCTTTCCGAGGTGGACTCTTCCAGGGTCTGGCGCAGAAACGCGAGGATCCCGCGCCAGCCCAGCCGCGGCGAACCGTTCGCCTCCGCTCCATAAAGAAGATAGTTCTGTGTTTTGGGGGACAGTTGATCGAAGGGTGTGTTCAGGTCGATCCCGGCGGCTTCGGCAGCGATCTGAAGCATATGCTGCAAATTTGCGGAACCCGATCCCGGCCCCAGCCCGCCGTCCAGCACCGGCTTCGACCAGTCCACGATCACCTTCGCCGGATCGAAATCGTACTTGCTGCCCAGCCCGTTGCATTCCTTGCACGCGCCGTACACGCTATTAAACGAAAACGAGCGCGGCTCCAGGACCGGCACGCTGATGCCGCAATCCGGGCACGCCAGCCGCGACGAGTACAGGTGTTCCTCCCCGCCCACCACCGCCACCTGCACCAATCCTCCTGCCAGCTTCATTGCCAGCGCCACCGATTGTTCCAGCCGCTTCTCAATCCCAGGTTTCACCAGCAGGCGGTCGATGACCACCTCGATGGTATGGTTCTTGCGCTTGTCGAGACGAATGTCGTCTTCCAGGCTGACCAGTTCACCGTCAATGCGGGCGCGCGAAAAGCCGTGCTGCGCCAGCTTCTCCATCTCTTTCCTGAATTCGCCTTTGCGCCCGCGCACGATCGGCGCCAGGATCATCACCCGGTCTTCGGGCTTCAGCGCCATTACCCTCGAGACGATCTGCTCCGCCGACTGCCGCGAAATCGGCTGTCCGCACTTCGGGCAATGCGGCACGCCCACCGACGCGTACAGCAGCCGCAGGTAGTCGTAGATTTCAGTGATTGTGCCCACGGTCGATCGCGGGCTGCGGCTAGTCGTCTTCTGCTCGATCGAAATCGACGGGCTTAGGCCGTCAATCGCGTCCACGTCGGGCCGTTCCATCTGGTCGAGGAACTGGCGCGCATACGCCGACAAGGTTTCAACGTAACGCCGCTGCCCCTCGGCGTAGATAGTGTCAAATGCCAGCGACGATTTCCCCGAACCGCTTAGCCCCGTCACCACGGTCAGCGCGTTGCGCGGAATCTCAACGTCGATGTTTTTCAGGTTGTGCTGCCGCGCCCCACGTACGGAAATCTTCGTAATCGCCATGAATCAGTGCGGCACGGGTCCGGGCCCGTGTGCTCCCTCCGCTGCTCCCGCCTCCGGCCCAGATCAGGTTCCCAATCTGACAATGGTACCGCCCCAGGCCCATGTCAAAGGCCATGTCCCTCAGAGATGTGGACGCGTCCCCGGGAAAGTTCCAAAGTAATAAGGCGCAGCTCTACTCCGTATCTTAGTTGTCAACGTCGTCGAGCGTCAACGGAGCTAAATTGTCAATTCGCGCAGTTGCCGCATCTGAGTGCAAGCCAGTCTTGCAGATAGGCGGCCGGCGATGGCTTGGCGACTTTATGACCGAACACTGTTGCGAGAGGTTGCGCGAGGCAGTCGATGGCGACGCGATTCTCAACCAGCCGCTGCGCACGATGCATGGGCGGATCCTTAACGAGATCGATTCCGACTATGCCGTGCGCTCGCCCGAAGACCGGCCCAATCTTTACCCGATCAATTTCTGCCCGTTCTGCGGCCGGGCAGTGTCGCGGACCATCTGGAACGCGGAAAAGAAAAAGTGAGGTTCAAGCGGTTTCACTTATAGGAAGTCCACAGGCTTAGTTGTAAGAACTTGGGCAGCAGATACGGCCTCCGGGGCTGCACCGCCGCGCCTGAGCTGGAAATCGTGAGCGGCGCATCCGGAGTAGCTGGATTCTGCATCAGAAGAAGAAAGGTCGGTCGGGCTTGACTCCGTTCATTGCTGTGCTAACGCTAGGTTTCATCATCGTTGCGGCCCTGGGTTTGGGCGTTGTCATCGGCTACGTTGTCATCAACGGTATCCTTCACGCGATGCGGCGCGATCATCAGCCTGTTCGCAAGACTGCCCTGGCCACCACGGAAACAGCAGGCGGGGACTGAAATTTTGTTGTCGGGACGTGCAATCGGGTCATTGGGAAGTAGTACCAGGTTACTTTACCCAATTACCCGATCTTCACTTCTTGGCTGGTTTGTGTAGCGCCGGATTTCAAGTTGAGATCGGCGGAAGTTTAGGGCTCGTTCTGTGGCGGTTGTCTGCCCTGCTGTTGCTGCTGCTGCTGCTGTTGTTGCTGTTGCATCCGCTGTAGCTCTTGCAACAACTGTTCCGGCGTTTTCACCTGGTTGGGATTCTGCTGGTTCCCATCTGGATATTGAACCCCCGGTTGACCCACCTGCGGTTGCGGCATTCCAGGTTGAACTATGCCCGGCTGCGGCATTCCCGGCTGAGCTACGCCGGGCTGCACCATCGGTTGCTGCGAGGTCTCTTCCACCTGCGGCTGCATCTGCTGCGGTTCTGGCGCCGTGTCCTCGTCATCCGCCACGATTTCCGGACGACCCGCGCCTCCGGGGATCCGCTGCTGCTGCGGACTTGGCCGCGACCCTCCGGCCTGGGCTGCCTGTGCCGTCGCAATGCCGGGCGCGCTGGCGCTGCCCCCCTGGTGAACAGTCAGAATAACTTGCGCCAACTCCACCGGATTGGTCGGCGAACCCAGCACGATGTAATCGAACCGCGATCCCTCCAGCAACGACGCCACCACATCACGTGGGTTGCCCGGTCCCAGTTGCACGGCGACGCGATCATTCGCCGTGTCCGCAGGCATGTCCACCTGCGCCCCGGTGCGCGCCTTCACCGCGCTGAGGATCGAGCTCAGGGTCGAGTTGGGAGCGAAAATGCTGAGCTGCCCGTTCTGATATGTAACTTGGGGTGGCACTGGCGCCATCTGGTAGGGACGCGGTGGCTCCGCCGGCTGCGGTGCTGGTTGCGGTTCCGGCGTTAATTGAGGCTGCGGCTTGGCCGGCGACGCCTTCTTGGCGGATTTCCGCACCGCGCCTTTTTTGGGCGAAGGCGGCGGTGACGGCGTTTGTGCCCAGGCGCCCATACCCAGGCTAAGTGCCAGTCCAGCCGCTGCTATTTTGGACACTATCCCCGGCATTGAGCAAGATTCTACACCTTTTGCTGCCGCACCGAATTGCCCTTTTAGGATGGGCCCGGACGGTTATTAAAACATCTGAACTGCTGGATTGCCGCATCCAATCCTGAGTAGCGCCACAATAACGATATCCAGGTCCTATGTTGAAAGTTGTCGGGTTGTGCGCTTCGATTTCGACTGACAAATTCTAGAACGAGAGTCCCATGCGTTTATTTGCACGCCGCTGCCTGTTCCTGTTTCTGATTGCTGTAACCGCCCCTGCGTTTTCGCAGCAATGCCTCACCGGTGACGACATCGACGCCGGCGCCCGTTCCAACCTTCAGAACACGGCCCAGCAGTTCTTTCGCATGTCAGCCGCCGGCGACTACGCTGGCCTGAAGAACAGCTCCATACCGGCCGTCGCAAATAACTTCGGCTCAATCGAGACTGCGGCGGCGCAGAACAAGGAGAATTTCGAGGGCGCCCAGGCGACGGTACGCTCTGTGTACGTGCTGGAAGCGCCTGGCACCGCACCCTACCCGCGTGCCGAGTTCTTCTGTGGCGTATATAACTCACCGGACCGGACCGAGATTGTTCTTCCGAAACTGGATCCGGGCCGTTACGCGCTTGTCATCGAGGACGCCAGCGGCGGCAAGGTCCCGATGACATTAACGTTGGTGTTCAAACAGATAGGGCTGGCTTGGAAACTGGCGGGTTTCTATCTGCGCCCCAAGCAGATCGCCGGTCATAACGGTCAGTGGTACCTGGCTCAGGCGCGGCAGTTCAAGTCACGCGGCGATAGCTACGCCGCATGGTTTTACTTTCTTTCCGCCTGGGACACGGTTGCCCCAGTCGATTTCATGAGCACACCCGAGCTGGACAAAATCAACGAGGAGCTCCAGCAGTCCCGGCCCGCGGAGCTTCCCTCGCCTTCAAAACCACTGTTGCTGGCTGCCAATGGCAGGACCGTCAATATCACCAGCATGACGGCTGATCCGCAGAACAACGGCCTGCAGCTTGTCGTCCGTTACCAAGTGCCGGACATCACCGATGTGGACTCGGCGCGCAACCAGAACTTGACCGTCGCGCGCGCTCTGATCTCCAAATACCCCGGCTTCAGGGACGCGTTTACGCAGATTGTCGCGTATGCGGTCGATCCTCAGGGGCGAGCCTTCTGGTCACCTTTGCCGACAAAGGATGTGAGATAGCCTTGGCCGCACGCTTTAGCTGAAAAAAGCAGCGGCGAGATCAGGAGACTCCTTCCACGATGCGCACGTCTCGCTCGGCGGCGCCCTCCAGTACTTTCAATGCGGCTTGATAACCGGGGCTTGCGTGGGCGGCGATTGCTTGTTCCACACTGTCGAATTCGATCACAACCGATCGTTGCATCAATCCCGCCTCGAACGTCTTGACCGGCATGCCTCGCGTCAGAAAGCGGCCGCCGCCGGCTTGAATTGCCGGTCCCGCCAGCTTCCCGTATTCGGCGACCGCCGTGGGGTTCGAAATCGAGCGGTAGAAGTTGATCCAATATCCCTTGGCCATGCACACCTCCCGAAACATTCTCCTGATTTTATTCCCAATCGCTAATGGCCCAACCGCGCACGCGCGCATTGCCTCCTGCCCATCCTCCGCCGTAGAATCATTGGTTTCGAACGCATTCACTGGACTCTTCTATGAACAAGGTCGTTGCCAATGCCGACGAGGCTATCCGTGACCTCCAGGATGGCGCCTCCATCCTGGTCGGCGGCTTTGGCCTCTGCGGTATCCCCGAGAACCTGATCCACGCTGTGGTCCGCAAAGGGGTCAAGAACCTCACCACCATCAGCAACAACGCCGGCGTCGATGACTTCGGCCTTGGCCTGCTGCTCCAGACCAGGCAGATCCGCAAGCACATCGGCAGTTATGTCGGCGAAAACAAGTTGCTGGAGCAGATGGTCCTCAGCGGCGAACTGGAACTGGAACTGAACCCGCAGGGCACGCTCGCCGAGCGCATTCGCGCCGGCGGCGCCGGTATTCCCGCCTTCTTCACGCCCACCGGTTACGGCACTGTCATCGCGGAAGGCAAGGAAGAGCGTGAATTTGACGGGCGCATGTACATCATGGAACGCGCGCTGCGAGCCGATTTTGCTTTTATCAAGGCCTGGAAGGGCGATCGCTGGGGCAACCTGATGTATCGCAAGACCACGCGCAATTTCAATCCCATGATGGCCACCGCCGCGCGTGTCACCATCGCCGAAGTCGAGGAATTGATGGAGGTCGGCCAAATTGATCCCGACGACGTTCACACCCCCAGCATTTACGTGAAACGCATTTTCCAGGGAACGGGTTACGAGAAGCGTATCGAGAAGCACACGGTGCGAAAAGCAGGAGTTAGTCATTAGGGGTAGTTAGCAACGGGCCGGCACGGCTTTAGCCCTGCCGCATAAATCGTGTCATCCCGAGCGAGCACGACGGAGCGGATGCGAGGGAGTTCGAGTCGAGGGACCTTGTGTTTCCGCCACTAACGACCACCGACCAACGACGATCACACATGCCGATGCCGGAATCCACCGCCGATGAAGTTCGCACCTCCGTGCTCCGCTACCTGCGCATGTACGAGGAAGGAAATTTCACCCTCGGCGACCTCGCGGCGGAACTCGCGATCATGACCTCTTCCTACGAACACGCCATGGGCGGCATCTCGGATTCGTTCGGCGCATTGCTGGCGACCGCGGCGAAATACCGCTCGCAATTGCAAGCCGATGCCCGTTCCTCCTACGCCGAGTTCGAAGAGGCCCTTACTGATTTTCGTCGCACCGAAGCTTTCTGGAGCTAAAGCTAAGAGCTGATTATGGTCACCACACCCAAACCGCCCAAAGTGCAGGACACTACCAAGCGCGACCGCATCGTGCGCCGCATTGCCCAGGAACTCCGCGATGGTTTCTACGTCAATCTCGGCATTGGCATGCCTACGCTGGTCGCCAACTGTGTTCCTGAAGGCATGCACGTCATTCTGCAATCGGAAAACGGCATGCTCGGCATCGGACCTTACCCGATCGAAGGACAAGAGGATCCCGACTTGATCAATGCCGGCAAGGAGACCGTCACCGAGATTCCCGGTACCTGCTATTTCTCCAGCGCCGATTCCTTTGCCATGATCCGCGGCGGTCACGTCGATCTCAGCGTGCTTGGCGCCATGGAAGTCGATCAGGAGGGGAACCTCGCCAATTGGATGATTCCTGGCAAAATGGTGAAAGGAATGGGCGGAGCCATGGACCTGGTAGCCGGTGCGCGCCGCGTCATTATCGCCATGGAGCACACCACCAAGGACGGCCAGCCAAAGATTCTGACCAAGTGCTCGCTGCCGCTTACTGGCGTGGGGGTGGTGAACCACATCGCCACCGAGATGGCTTGGATGACCGTGACCCCCAAAGGTTTGCTGCTGGAAGAAGTGGCGCCGGGTCTGACCGCCGACGACGTACAGCGCGCCACCGGCGCCAAACTTATCCTCAGTCCGCAACTCAAGACGATGAACGCGTAGTAGGACTCCGCCGTTTGTTCCCGCTGCTTTGGCATCGCGCCGCCTGCGAAACCTGCATCTATTTTTCGTGAACGCAACGCGGCATCGTTGCCGCGTTCACCATCTTTCATTGGCTCTTGACGAACACTCTAGCGCGCATGTCGGGGGGAGTGCCGTGGAGTAGTTGTACGGAGGCTGCCCATGGCCGCTATTCGACTGTTATTCGTGGACGATGAACCGGCACTCCGCCTTACTCTCCCGGTGATTCTGACAGCGCACAATTTCGAGGTTCATTCCGCGGCCAGTGTGGCGGAAGCGCTGCAGCTGATCAACAGCAACACCTTCGACGTCCTGGTCGCCGATCTCAATATCGGCGAGCCGGGAGACGGTTTTACCGTGGTCAGCGCGATGCGGCGTACCCAGCCCGATTGCGTCAACCTCATCCTGACCGGATACCCAGCATTTGAATCGGCGCTGGAAGCCATTCGCAGCCAGGTCGACGATTACCTGGTCAAACCCTGCGACGCCGAGACCCTGGTGTCCGCCATCGAGCAGCGGTTGAACAATCCGCAGCCGCATCACCGCATTCGCGCCAAGCGCCTTAGCGCTTTCATCCGCGACAATCTCGACGTCATCTTGGCGCGGACCTTGAATTTCATGAAATCACAACGCCAGTTGGGAGCGCTGCCCCTCACCGATGAGCAGCGCATCGACAACCTTCGCGAAGTGCTGCTCTCCATCGTTCGGACACTGGAAAACGAGAGCGCAACTGGACTCAGCGACGCAGCTCGCGCCCTCGCCGCCGCGCATGGCTGCACCCGCCTGGCACAGGGCTACACCCTGCCCTTGATCGTTGATGACACTCGGCTCGTCGATCAGGCTATCTATGAACTGGTGCAGCAGAGCCTGCTGGAATTGGATTTGAGCTACCTCATCCTCGACCTGCGCCGGCTCAATGACAATCTGGAAACCATGCTCCAGGAATCGCTCAATGCCTACCTGGAAGTGAAGGCGGCTTGACCATTCGCCGTTGCCGCGGACAGTTTTTTCACAGGCGCCTGGTCGCTCGCCCGCCCCGTGCTCCACGTTTTGTTTCACTTGCGCGCAGCTCGCGGAACCGGTGCACCGGAAGCTGGCCTATCCCTTGTGGACGTTTCGTAAGTTAATAAAATGAAAAGGTTTACAGTCGCATTTCTCTAAGGTTGACCATCCCGGCCCTGGATACGTACAAGTAACAGCGAAAATCCCGAGTACAGGACGACCTTTTTCATGCCTCATTCGGCAGCGGTGAAACTGACCAGGAGTCGCGAGCGGCGGCTTAGCATCAATGACGATTTGCAAACCCTCAGCCAAGTCCTCTACTTGGTTGGCGTTGGGCTGCCGCCACACCTGGCCGACCTCAATGGTTTCGTGCAACTGGGGAAGTCGGCAGTTCGCCACCTGGCCGAGACATTCTCCGACGTCGATGCGGTTGCTCCCGATCCCGCCGGCTCATCCCACCGACTCCGCACCGCCACTTCCAGCCGCTAGAGATCGGAATGCCACCGTTCTAAGCGGGTCAACACGGATCAGAAAAAACGAAAAAATCAGATCCGCGTGTACCCGCGGCATATCCGCGGCTTGTTTTTTCTGCATTCCTGTACATCCTCCGGGGCCACGACGCTTGCGCGATCGTCCCGGCGCAAAAAAATGCGCGGGCGGTCATAAGGGTGTGGTGGGTGCCGCCCGCGCACAATACCCAATCCCGAGGAGAGTGCCGGGAAAGGGCTACCTCCTGCCCAGGTGAGTAGCAGGAGAATCTGAAAATCTTGCGCGCTATTTGTGGGCGGCGGCTAACAGAGCCGGGCGGTCGTCAGGTCAACGATGTCGGAACCGCTGCCGGCCAGGCCTGCTGGTTCAGCGATCAACCAGGAACGGTGCGCCAAATCAATGACTGCGGTGAACAAGAGAGCGGCTACCGGAGTGACAAACTGCGGCGGTTGAATCGTATGCTTGGAACGCAACGTGGTCAGCGGCGAAGGCACGGCCGGCGACACCAGGATCAGCATCACGGCATATGCCATCACGATTGCGGTAACCCACTTCAGACGACCCACCGGCATGACGAATAAATATCCCCGCCGCTCCAATCGGTCAAGCCCTAATTGCAAGTTCCTGCCCGCTGCGGACGCTCCGCCACTTTCCCGCCCACAGCTACGCAGCTGTTCCGGATTCCTTATCCGCCGCCCGGACCCCCCGGGGAAAACCCGGCAGCGTTGTGTTTCCTGTAATCAAGCGCGCCGAACGCTGGTATGTCAGGTAAGCCCAGAACCAATCCAGCATGACCAGCAACCGGTTGCGAAAGCCGATCAGGAACATGATGTGCACCAGGAGCCAAAGGACCCAGGCGACAAAGCCGCTCACCTTGAATTTTCCGAAGTCGGCGACCGCGGCGGCGCGCCCGATCGTCGACATCGTGCCGTGGTCGTGATAGTGGAAAGGTTCACGACCCAGACCGCGCATCTCCCGATCGATGGTGCGCGCTACGGCTCGCCCCTGCTGCATTGCCACCGGCGCCAATCCCGGCAGCGGCTTGCCCTCCTTGCCGGCAAGGCTAGCGAGATCGCCAATGACAAATACCTCCGGATGTCCGCCAATGCTGAGATCGGGTTCCACCAGCACGCGACCGGCCTTGTCAGTGTTGCCGAGCATGCGTCCCAGCGGCGAAGCGGCAACGCCCGCCGCCCACAAGGTCACCGCCGAGGGTAGAGCCGTGTCGCCGAGCATCACGGCTCCCGGCGTCACGCCGGTCACCCGAGTCGAGGTCCGCACTTCCACGCCGAGGTGCTGTAGTTGCTCCTGCGCGCTTCGCGAGAGGTCTTCGGGATAAGTCGGTAGTACGCGCGCCATGCCTTCCACCAGGATCACGCGCGTCTGCCGCGGATTGATAGCGCGAAAATCCATGGCCAGCGTGCGGTTCGCTACCTCGGCCAGCGTTCCGGCCAATTCCACTCCCGTGGGACCGCCGCCAATCACCACGAAGTTGAGCGGATCGTGCGCCCCGGTGGCAATGGCCTGGCGCTCCGCCAGTTCGAAGGCGAGCAGCACGCGCCGGCGAATTTCCAGCGCATCTTCAATGGTCTTCAATCCCGGCGCGACCGCCTCCCACTCTTCATGGCCGAAGTAGGAATGCGTAGCTCCGGCCGCCACGATCAGATAGTCGTAGTCGATCTCGAAATTCGCCGGCGTCTCGTCTGACGCGGCATTCGAGGTTTGGGAAGCCTGCTTGCAACCGGCGCCGACCTTCACGCGGCGGTTTGCCAGGTCAAAGCCGCAGACCTCCGCCATGAGCACGGAAACATTCTTGTAGCGGCTCAGGACGGCGCGGATAGGGGCGGCAATTTCGCCGGGCGACAATCCCGCGGTTGCAACCTGGTACAGCAGCGGCTGAAAAGTGTGATGGTTCTTACGGTCAATCACGGTTACCGTCACCGGATGTTGCGCAACCGCTGCCGCTGCCGTTAAGCCGCCGAATCCGCCACCGATGATCACGACTCTAGGCTTTGCCATGATTATTGGATGGGAGCTTCGGCCCACACGCTTCCGTTATTGGTTCAGGGGTGGTCGTCAGCTGGAGAAGACGTGTCCCGTCCTTGAGTGACCTGACCGGCGATGATATCTTTTATGGCTCTTTGAGCCACGATTATGGCCGATAAGCAACCTTCTCCGGCGGACACAACGCTGGATGCCTCCACGCCAATTTCCATCGAGCGAATCATGCTGGCGACCGACTTCGACCCGGTGTCGGAGGCGGCGCTGCATTACTCGCTGTCCATTGCCCGGCGCTATGGAGCGAAGGTGTATCTCCTGCACGTCGTGGGCTCGGAGCCATTCCAGTTTCTTCCCGGCGACGCGCAGCAGCGCGCTCTCGAAGACGCCTGGCGCAACGCGCAACGTCACATGACCGACCTGCTGATTGCCGGGCACCTGGAAGGCGTGGACCACCAGGTACTGGTCGAGCAGGGTGATGTCTGGGACGTGCTCTCGCACAAGATTACCGACCTGAACATTAACCTGCTGGTGATTGGGACGCACGCCCGCGGTCGTGTCGGCAAGCTGTTGTTGGGCTCGGTCGCGGAGACAATTTTCCGCCAGGCCCCCTGCCCCGTCCTGATGGTCGGTCCACATGCCGGGCAGGTGAGCGAGCGCACCCCGCTGCAGCCGATCCTGTTCTGTACCGGCTTCAGCGCGCACTCGCTGAAGGCAGGCGGATATGCGCTCTCGTTGGCACAACACCAGGGGGCGCAGCTGGTGTTGATGCACGTGAGTAAGGAAACGCCGCCGTCCGAGGCGGAGCGCCTGCAGATTGTCGAGCAGGCGAAGCGGCACCTCGCATCACTGATTCCAGCCGGCACGCAAATGGCTGAGCCCCCGGAAACGATTGTTGAGTTTGGAACGGCGGGGGACCGGATCCTGGAAGTCGCGCAAAAGATCAAGCCGGGTTTGATTGTGCTTGGCGTGCGGCAGCCGGTCGGATTCGCGCGCCGGCTGAAGTGGGCTACCGCCTATGAAGTGGTTGCCAACGCTCCCTGTCCGGTGCTGACCGTCAGAATGGCAGAGCCGGAGTAGGCGGGCGCCACGCAAGGAACGTGTGTAGCCTTAACCAGCGGCTAAGGCTCTGAAGTTCGCGACATTTCCGAGGCGCCGGGGTTCTGACCCAATAACGCTAAACCCCTGGAGCATGGCCCAAAGACCAGCACTGCAAGCATCCTGCTGTGGTAGCATCCTCTTAATTCGGCCTTAGTTCATTGATGGCAATTTGTGCCCAATGCGGACGGGAGCTAGAGCCGTCTCACGCCGCCGAGGTAAGTACCTGTCCTGACTGCGCAGCGGCAACTTCTCGTTCCGACCAGGCGGCTCCGGGCGAAAACGCTCCCCAAAAAGAAGATCTCGCTCCGTCAGCGCCGTTCTCCGGCGCTCACGAACCCCATGCTGCCGGTCCGGTGTTGATCACGTGCACGCCGGTTTCCGTAACCGCAGTGCTGGTGGCGATCAACATCCTCGTGTTCATTGCCATGGTGGCGAAGGGAGCGTCGATTACCCAGCCAACGCCGGACCAGTTGCTGCGCTGGGGAGCGAACTTCGGCCCCCTGACCTTGATGGGCCAGTGGTGGCGCTTGCTGACGCCGATGTTTGTGCACATCGGCATCGTCCACCTGGCGCTGAACATGTGGTGCCTGTGGGATCTCGGCCTGCTGGCGGAGTTTCTGTACGGCCCCAAAACTTTTCTGGCGCTGTACCTGATGTCAGGCCTGGCGGCCAGCATCGTCAGCGTGGCGCGGAATCCCCTGGTGGTCACGGCGGGCGCGTCGGGCGCAATCTTCGGAATCGCGGGCGCTCTGATCGCTACCTTGTACCTGGGCAAGCTTGCGGCCCCTCGCGGAGCTCTGCGAATCAGTTTGGCCAGCCTGCTCGTGTTTGCGGTCTACAACCTGGTGTATGGGGTCTTAAAGGGCGGCATCGACAACGGCGCTCACGTTGGCGGACTTGTCTCCGGTTTGCTCCTGGGAGCCGTGCTGACCGCGGATTTCCAGCGCCGCCAGTCCTGGCAGGAACGGATTCGGCCAATCCTTTTTCCCATCTTCGCGATAGTGCTGCTGGCAAGCGCGGTCGCGGTGCACTACGTGCACATGCCGGTGGTCCGGCTGGAGCATGCCGAGCAAACGTTTCGCAAGGGCGACACAGCGGGCGCTTTGCGGGAGCTGAACGAGGTGGTCAAGGCCCGTCCGCAATACGCGCCGGCATGGTTGCTTTTGGGCACCGCCTACCTGCGCGCCAACCAGGAGGATCAAGCGGAGGCGGCATTCCAGCGCGCAGCGCAAGTCGATCCCAAGAACTCGGTGGTATTGGCGCAGTTGGGTGTGTTGTACCTGCGTGACAAGCGCTTCGAGCAGGCGCGGCAGGCATTTCAGAAGATTACGGAAGTGAACCCCAAGGACGCGGATGCGCAGATCAATCTTGGCGTGACCCTGAACCTGATGGGGCGAAACGAGGAAGCGGTGACGAGTTTCCGCAAAGCCACCGCGCTCAATCCGAAGCTCGCGCAGGCCTGGTTCAACTTCGGCCTGGGCTCGATGAACCTCAAGCACTACGACGACGCGGTGGAAGGCTTCTCGCGCACCACCGGGCTCGCGCCCAATGATGCCGAAGCCTGGATCTGGCTGGCCAACGCCTACCAGGCCAAAGGCATGACCGAAAAAGCGGACGCAGCTTATCTGACCGGATATAAGCTGCGGGCGAAAGCGCGGCGTCCTGCTCCCAGAAGACAGTAGTCAGGAGTAGCACTGATTTCTACCTCGGGCTCGTTCCCATCTTCGCGGTGATCTGGTTGCGCACTTCCCACAAAGGCTTGTAGAGCGTGCCGTGCTCCATGCGTTGGCGGAGAACTTCCACGGGGGTTCCCATGGTGCCCACCACTTCACCGCCGATAATGCGTTGCGCCAGCTTCAGGTGATGGAAGCGGAACACCTGCATGCGCTCGTCGAACTCGAGCATTTGTTCCGCCAGTTCGTGCAGGGAGAAGAATTCGGCGTGCCGCCGGTAAAGTTCGTCTACCGTGAGGCGCGATTGCTCGAGCTGGCGAAAAAAGATTTCTCCGAGGCGCGGTCCTATATGGAGTAGCGCCACGAAGCCGGGGGAATCCAGGCCGCTGCCGTGCCCGAGTCCGGCCCGGATCACGTGGTAGTCATAGGGCGTGATCGTCTCCAGGATGTGCAGCAGGTCGATGGGGTAATCAAGCATGCGGTTGGCGCGGCGCAGGAGGCGCGCGGCGTCGTCGAAGTCGCCGTGCTCGGTGAACTCGCGCGCGCGCGCCAGTTCCCAGGCGGCGGCTTTCATGAGCAGTTCGGAGGCCTGGTGCACGACCTGGAAGGTCATTTCGTCGGGATGCGACATTTCCCCCGGCGCCTTTTGCAGCCCCAGGAGTTCGTCGGTGCGGAGATAGCGCTCGTAATCGGTAGCGGCGGTGCCGGGAAGAATCGGCTTCTGGAGCTCATCCATGACGCTATTCTCTAGGCCCAAAGCTCGAGGCGCAAGGTCTCAAAGTTTCGAGCATGGTGGCAAACCCCTTCGGAAACTTTGAAAGCTAGAATTGTTGAAGACTTCTTAGGACCGAACGATATTACTCTCCTCGCCGGTTATCTGGCCGTCGCGCATGTGCAGAATGCGCCCGGCGAAGGCGGCTGCCTCCAGGTTGTGGGTGATCATCAGCACCGTCTGGCCGAGATTGATGTTGGTCTCCCGCAACAGGCCGAGGACGATCTCGGAGTTCTTGGTATCCAGATTGCCGGTAGGCTCGTCGGCAAGCACGATGGCGGGCTTGTTGATCAGCGCGCGTGCCAGCGCCACTCTCTGTTGCTCGCCGCCGGAAAGCTCGGAAGGCCGGTGCTCGAGCCGGTCGGCAATGCCGAGCAGGCGCGTGATTTCGTCGAACCACTTGCTGTCGGCTCCCCCGTCGCGGCCGGCGATGTCTTCTGCGATCTTGATGTTCATGCGCGCGTTCAGCGTCGGCAGCAAGTTGAATTTCTGGAAGACGAAGCCGATTTTCCTTTTGCGCATCCGTGTGCGCTCCGCGTCGGAGAGGCGGGCGAAATCGTCGCCGTCAACGATCACGCGGCCGGAACTGGCGTGCGTCAGTCCGCCGAGCATGTAGAACAAGGTGGATTTCCCGCTGCCGGACGGGCCCACGACCGCCAGGAATTCCCCCCTGCTCACCGTGAACGAGACGCCGCGGACCGCCGGCACGTCTACCTTGCCGACGCGGTAAATGCGCGAGACGTTTTCGACTTGAATGATCGGCGGCATGAGCGCAATCAGTGATGGTAACAAAAGCTACCGGGAAGGGCACGGCTTCAGCCGTGCCGGCCAGCGCTCTCTTTGCGGAGCTTCGCGATATAATCCGCGCCTCCAGCAGCTCGACGGGAGGTGGCGGAATGCCGCTGCAACTGGATACGCGGACGGTGGGGAAGGTCACCATCGTGAAGTGCGCCGGGCGCGTGGTGGCCGGGCATGAATCGGATCACCTGCACACGGAAATCACCGGCCTGATGGTGGAACACAAGCATTTCGTTCTCCACCTGGCGGAGGTCAACTTTGTCGATAGCAGCGGCTTGGGCCTGCTGGTGCGGCTGATGGCGTCGGCGCGGTCGGCACGCGGCGATTTAAAGCTGTGCAATGTCAGCAAGGAAGTGGCGCACACGCTGAACATCACCAACCTGAACCGCGTGCTGGAAGTGCACGAATCGGAAGTGGAGGCGGTATCGGCGTTCTACCAGCGCAGCGGCATCAGGGACGGCGCGCTTCGGTCGGGGAAAACGGTGGTGTGCGTAGACCAGTCCGCGAATGTGCTGGCGTATGTGCGCGAGTTGCTGCGCCAGGCCGGCTACGATCCGCTGACCACGCCCAACGTCTCCGACGCGCGCATTTTGATTAAGGCAGCGCGGCCGGCGGTGGTGATTCTGGGGCCAAACGTGTTGGTGCGCGCGGGCGAGAAAAGTGATGCGCTGCGCCAGGTGCTGCACGGCATTCCCACCATCGAGTTGGGCAGCGCGTTTTCAACCACCGAAGCTTCCGAGGCGGCGCAGCAGATGCTGGCGCAGGTGAAGGCGCATACGGCAGGCCAGTAACGGGATTCGGTGTCTGGGAGGCAGCCCCCGCTCCTAACTCCTAACTCCTAACTGCCCGATGCGCCTGCGCGCCGCGGCCAAGGCTTCGCGAACACGTGCGGGCGCTGTACCGCCGGGCACATCATGGCTGGCCAGAACCGCTTCCAGCTTCAGGCAATCGAAAAAATCACGATCGAATTCCGGGCGGAAGTTTTTCAAGTCTTCAACTTTCAGGCCATCCAGTTCACATCCTTTGTCTAGCGCGAGGCGCACCGCCTGGCCCACCGCGGAATGCGCCAGCCGAAAGGGAACACCTTTCTTGACTAGATAACGCGCAGCAGCGGTGGCGTTGAGAAATCCGGCGCTAGCGGCGGCTTTCATGCGCCCGATGTCGAAGGTCACGGCCGACATGAAGCCGGTTGCGACCGGCAGCGCCGCAAGGATGGTATCGGTGGCGACGAAGAGCGGCTCCTGCGCCTCCTGCAAGTCTTTGTTGTAGGCGAGCGGCAGGCCCTTGAGCACGGTCTGCAAAGCGGCGGCGGCCCCGAGCACGCGGCCGGCTTTGCCGCGCAGCAATTCCAGCGCGTCAGGATTTTTCTTCTGCGGCATGGCGCTGGAGCCGGTGGCGTACGCCTCCGGCAACTGCACGAATCCGTACTCGACGGTCGAGAACAGCGCCATCTCCTCCGCCCAGCGGCTGAGATGAAGCGCCAGCGAGGAGAGCGCGTGCAGGTATTCCAGCTCGAAGTCGCGGTCGCTGGTCGCGTCCATGCTGTTGCCAGAGATGAATTCGAACCCCAGCCCAGCGGCGATGCCGGCGCGGTCCACTTCCATGCCCGGACCCGCAATCGCGCCCGAACCCAGCGGCAGCACGTTGACGCGGCGGCGGCAGTCGGTGAGGCGGGCCGCGTCGCGCAGCAGCATTTCCACCCACGCCAGCAGCCAATGCGCCACCAGCACCGGCTCCGCGCGCTGCAAGTGGGTGTAGGAGGGCATGACACCATCTTTACTGGTCTCGCCCTTGGCCACCAATGCTGAAGCGAATGCGGCAATGGCGGCCAGAATAGCGTCGATAGAGCGGCGCGTGTACAAGCGCAGGTCGGTCGCGATCTGCTCGTTGCGGCTGCGCCCGGCGTGGAGCTTGTAGCCGGTGTCGCCTACCAGCGCCACCAGTTCCTGCTCGACGAACTGGTGAACGTCTTCGACGCCCGGGAAATCCGCGGGATTCGGCGCCGCCTTGGCGCCGATTGCGTCCAGGGCCTTGACCACGGTATCCAGTTCTGCGGCGCTGAAGATGCCCGACTTTTGCAGCGCCCGTGCCCAGGCGCGGCTGGCGGCGAGTTCGTCGGGAAGCAGGCGGACGTCGAAAGGGAACGACCGTTGCCACGGCTCAAATTGCGCATCAAGTGGCTCGCGGAAGCGGCCGGACCAGAGCTTTTCCATAACTCAGAAGTTAGAAGTCAGAAGTCACAGAACGGTTCCTGTCCTGACTTCTTGATTCTGACTTGCCTTACGTTAGTCGGCGGCGGTTGTCGCTTTCAGAAATTCTTTCCCACGCTCGCGCTCGGAAATCAATTTCTTTTCGCGCAGCGGCGCTTGCACCCGCGCCGGCAGGCCGAGGATGCGAATGAAGCCTTCTGCATCTTTCGGGTTGTACCCGTCCATGGTGAAGGCGGCCAGGCCCGTCTGGTACAGCGAAAACTCGGATTCGCGGCCGGCCACGGAGATGTTCCCCTTGTAAAGTTTCAGCGTGACCGAGCCGGTGACGGTCTGCTGCGTCGAGCTGATGAAAGCGTCGAGCGCCTCGCGCAACGGCGTGAACCACAGGCCGAAATACACCATCTCGGCGTACTTGAGCGCCATCTGCTGCTTGAAGTGCATGACCTCGCGGTCGAGGCACAGCGATTCCAGTTCCCGATGCGCCGTGAGCAGCAAGGTCCCACCGGGAGTTTCGTAGCAGCCGCGCGACTTGATGCCCACGAAGCGGTTTTCCACCAGGTCCACGCGGCCGACGGCATTGCGTCCGCCGATCGCGTTCAGTTCTTCGACCAGCGCGACCGGGTTGAGCCGGCGGCCGTTGACTGCTACCGGCGTGCCTTGCTCGAAGTTGATGGTCACCGGCTCGGGACGGTCCGGGGCCTGCTGTGGCGAGAGCGTGAGCTGCCACATGTCATCGTTGGGGGAATTATTCGGATCCTCCAACTCGCCGCCCTCGTGGCTGAGGTGCCAGAGGTTGCGGTCGCGGGAATAGATCTTGGCTCGGCTGGCTTCCACCGGAATGCCGCGAGCGGCGGCGTAGTCGAGACAATCCTCGCGCGAGTTGAGCTTCCACTCGCGCCACGGCGCGATCACCTTCAGCGATGGCGCCAGCGCCTGGTAAGCGTGCTCGAAGCGCACCTGGTCGTTGCCCTTGCCGGTGCAGCCGTGCGCGACCGCGGTGGCGCCTTCGGCGATGGCCACCTCGACCTGGCGCTTGGCAATGACCGGACGCGCCATGGAAGTGCCGAGCAGGTAGGTGTACTCGTAAACTGCGCCGGCGCGCAGGCAAGGGAAGACGTAGTCGGTGAGGAATTCGCGGCGGAGATCTTCCACGTACACCTTGCTGGCGCCGGTCTTCTTGGCCTTCTCGACAACGGTGGGGGTGTCGTCGCCCTGCCCGACGTCGGCAATCATCGCGATCACTTCGCAGCCGTAGTTCTCCTTCAGCCACGGAATGATGATCGAAGTGTCAAGACCGCCCGAGTACGCCAGCACAACCTTTTGCGACATGCTTACGCCCTTCCTGCTCTCATTGCGGGCTCGGATTTCGGAGCTTTGCTCGCTCCCGACAGCAGCACCAGGATGGCGTTCTGCACGTGCAGCCGGTTTTCCGCCTCGTCGTAGACCACCGACTGGGCTGAGTCGAGCACTTCGTCGGTGACTTCGAAGCCGCGGTGCGCGGGCAGGCAGTGCATGAACACGGCATGCGGCGCCGCGATCGACATCAACGCCGAATTCACCTGGAAGGGACGGAAAATCGCATCGCGCTTTTCCGTCTCGTTTTCCTGACCCATGCTCGCCCAAACGTCGGTGTAGACCGCATCTGCGCCGGTCACGGCTGCCTGCGGATCGTTGCCGATCTCGATGGTCGCCCCGGTACGCTTGGCCACGCGCTGCGCTGCATGTACGAAATCCTTCCCCGGCTCATAGCCTTTGGGCGTGGCGATCGCGAAATGACCTCCCAGGCTCGCGGCGGTGAGCATCAGCGAGTGGGCGACGTTGTTGCCATCGCCGACGAATGCGAGCTTCACTTTCTTCACGTCGCCGAATTTTTCCTGCAGCGTGAAATAGTCGGCGAGCGCCTGGCAGGGATGCTCCAGGTCAGTGAGCGCGTTAATCACCGGCACCTTGGCGTTGGCGGCCATGGCCGCGACCGTGGCATGCTTGAACGTGCGCAGGATGATGCCTTGCACCCAGCGCTCCAGGTTGCGGGCGACGTCGGCGGCGTTTTCGCGCGATTCGATTCCGCCGGGGCACTCCATGAACAGCGCATGTCCGCCCAGCGAGTTGATCCCCGCCTCGAAGGTGACGCGCGTGCGCAGCGAGGGCTTCTCGAACATCATGACGTACTGCTTGCCCTTGAGCGCCGTGCTGAACATCGCCGGCCGCGCCTTGATGGTCCCGGCGAGCCCGAAAATCTCGTGCAGCTCATAGGGCGACAGGTCGCCGATGGAAAGCAGATCCGTCTGCTGAAAAACCGCGGGGGCGGATCGCGTCGCCTTGGCTTGCAGTGTAGGTCGAGCGGTCACCATCTCTGTTACTCCTTATCTCTGCTGTCTGGCAAAAATCGTCAAAAAATCGCAAAGACCGATGGCCGGCGGCCGGGAGCCCTTACGACATCTGTTCCCGAATGCGTTCCCCGAGACGGCGGCAGCTCTTGTTGTCGGAGCTGATCACCAGGATGGTGTCGTCACCGGCGATGGTCCCGACCACTTCCTCCCAGCTCTCGGCATCCAGTGCCGCCGCCACCGGTTGCGCGCTGCCCGCCGAGGTCTTGAGCACCAGCAGGTTTTGCGCTTCCCGTACATCGATCACGAACTCGCGCAGCAGGTGCGACAAGGAAGGCGTGGGTGCGGCTTCGGTGGTCGTGCCCGGGGCGGCATAGCCGTCGGCGGTCTTGACCAGGCCGAGTTCCTTGATGTCGCGCGACAGCGTCGCCTGCGTGACTTTCAGCCCCTGCTGCGAAAGGCGCCTGACCATCTCCTCCTGCGTTACCATGGGCTCCCGGTCAATCAGCTCCAGGATGCGGTGGTGCCGCAGGGCTTTTGGGGTCGAACGCATTTTTATGCAATAACTGAATAATTATGCGGTCAGCTCGCCGGGGTGTCAACCAAAAACGCATGCCGCCGCCATGCCGGTTCTGGGGCCATTCACGCCTGCTGCTTGCGCCCAGGCTGGCACATCTAAGCAGCAAGGTTGCGGACGGAGGAAAAACGAGATGAGAAGGTGCAGGCCTGTCCTGCTGGCCGTATTTCTGTTGTCCGGCCTGGTCGCCCTGGCGCAAACCGCCGGCCCGCGATTCCAGGTTTCGTTTCCCGCGGCAGCGCACGCGCAACCCATCACCGGGCGGGTATTCGTCATCATCACCCGCCAGGAGCGCAGGGAACCCCGTTTGCAGGCCGGCTGGTGGTTCCAGCAGACCCCCATCTATGGCGCCGACGTCAGCCAGTTGCAGCCCGGACAGCCCGCCATCATCGATGTTTCCACGCTCGGCTATCCGTTCAAGAGTTTGAAGGAACTGCCCGCCGGAGAGTACTACGTGCAAGCGCTCATTAACCTCTACACCGAATTCCATCGTTCCGACGGCCACACCCTATGGGCGCACATGGACCAATGGGAAGGCCAGCAGTTCAACAAGTCGCCGGGAAACCTATACAGCGAAGTGCAAAAGGTGCGGCTGGACCCCGCCGCCGGGTACGACATCAAGCTCGAAGCCGATCGCGTGATTCCGCCCGTCGAGGTTCCGGAAGATACGACGTACGTGAAGCGGGTGAAGTTCGAAAGCAAGCTGGTGAGCAAGTTCTGGGGACATCCCATGTACATCGGCGCGACTGTGCTGCTGCCGAAGGGGTATGCCGAGCACCCCAGCCAGCGCTATCCCGTGGTTTACATCCAGGACCACTTCACGCTGCGCGCGCCATTCGGGTTCCGCGATGACGACGATGAGGATAGCTGGCCGTCGCGCAGCGAGGGTCGCAGCTTCACCAAGGCGTGGTTGTCCAACAATTTTCCGCGCATGATCCTGGTGACGTTCCAGCATCCCACCCCATTTTTCGACGACTCCTACGCCGTCAACTCGGCCAATCAGGGGCCGTACGGCGATGCCATCATGGAGGAACTTATTCCGTACCTCGAGACGCACTTCCGCATCATTCGCGAGCCATGGGCGCGGGTTCTGACCGGGGGATCGACCGGCGGATGGGAGTCGCTGGCTCTGCAAGTACTGCATCCCGATTTCTTTGGAGGAACCTGGACCTTCTATCCCGACCCCATCGACTTCCACAAATATCAGCTGGTGGACATTTACAACGACGACAACGCGTTTGAAGCGCCCGGCGCCGAATTCATTCCGCCGGAACGCCCAATGATGCGCAGCAATGAAGGCCAGGTGCTGATGACCATGCGGCAGATGAGCCTCCTGGAAGCAGTGCTGGGCACGCACGGCCGCAGCGGCCAGCAATATGAGGAGTGGGAAGCGGCCTATGGGCCGGTCGGTGCCGACGGCTACCCGCGTCCCTTGTGGGACAAACTCACCGGCAAGATCGATCGCGAAGTCGCAACCTACATGCGCGATCACGGCTACGACCTGACTGCCGACCTGGAGAAAAACTGGGCCAGGATCGGGCCCCAGCTGGTCGGAAAACTTCACCTCTTTTGCGGCGACATGGACAACTACTACCTGAACCTGGCGGTCTACAACCTGGAAAATTTCTTGAAGAACTCGAAGAACCCAAATTATGAAGGGTCCTTTGAATATGGCCGGCCCATGAAGGGCCACGGCTGGAGCCCCTACACCGCCACCGAACTGGTGAAGGTGATGGCGGCGGCGGTGGAGAAGAACCGGCCCAAGTCGGCCGCGGCGGCAAAACCGTAAGCTGCCTTCAGCCAGCCAACTGCATGCCGGCAATTTCTTCCAGCACGCCGATCGGCGCCTGCTGCGGCGTTACCAGCGCCTCGCGAGGAATGATGAATGTCTGTTCCAGCGCGTACTGGCCGGAAAGCACCGCGTGCGGAACGCCGTCGGTGAACACCAGCCACGTCGACATCGGCGGAAATTCAATTTTGTCCTTGGCGCATTCGCTCTGAAATCGCGTGTTCTCTTTCAGCCAGTCGTGAAAGCGCAGCATGAACTCGTCGTAAGCCGAACGATCAGGAACCGGCAATCCGAAAACGTGAAGTAGATGGCCGAACTTTCGCCGCGCCCGGGCCGCGGCCACCTGCTTCAGCCCTGCTTCGCCGGCGAAGCGTCGCGCCAACTCCGGAAAACGCTCGGTCGTGATCCAGACCCTCGTCTTGCTGGGATGAATATTGGTAAAAAAACGCAGAATGCGTCCCCCGCGTGTTGGACGGCTGGGAAACGCATCGACGTGAAGAAGGTCGTTGCGCTTGTGCAGCGGGAGATTTCTCCCTGCCTCTTCCAGGCCGCGAAAACTGGCGTAGTCGAGACGCAGCTTCGCCGCATACGGCAACAGCAGCTTTTGCACGCACTCCACGGCGCGGGCGGAATAGAGCGCCAGGATGCGCCGCATTTCAGCCGCGGTCTTGGGATCGCCGCTGAAGCCCCGCATCGCGGCGCTGGCGGGACGATAGGACACATTTTTATGGACCGCCGAGTCCAGGGAACGTTGCGCAGTCAGGAAATCGCAGCCTTCGACAACAAACGGCGGCTGGCGGAAGAACAGGATCTGGTTGGATTCCAGCGCTTCGCAGCAGGCGCGGGCCCGCTCAGCATTCCATTCAGGCGAGCCAAAATCACGCACTTCGACCCACGGCGGCATGCGACATTTCCCTCGCCGATATCTTAATCGCACACCGGCCAGCCTGATGACAGTTGTTTGGTTTGCAAGGGCACGGCTTCAGCCGTGCCACGAAAATTAAAGGGTTGTCATTCCGAGGGGCTTTAGCCCCGGCGAATCCAGGGTTTGATTTTTGCTGAACGGCGGCCTCGGCAGAATGGATCAGGGCACGGCTTCAGCCATGCCGCATGGCGCCTTAAGCGTTGCCGGTGGCGCTGCGGAGGACCTGGCGAAAGCGCGCGACTTCCTCGCGCTCGCGAATGTTTTCGGTCAGAAACTCCAGCCCATAGTAATAGCCGTAGCGATTGCGGACCGAGGCCCAAACGCGCAGCGGGTCGGGTGCGTAGGGCGCGGTGAATTCCAGCTCTATCTGGTCCCCCAGGTTCAGTTCCACGCCGGCGAAGACGCACATGCCGCCTTCGTTCAGTTCGGTTCCGCGTCCATTCACCCGGGTGGAGACGTCGCCGCGGTGGACCACAAGGCGCACCGGAACACGGATCTGGTATCGCTTGTACCGACGTTCCGCCTCGAACGGGCCAGGAGAATGTGCCGCCGCATTCATGGTTGAATCGTAGGGCCATTTCTTTTTGCCAGCGAGATTACTTCGGTTGCTGTACTGCCGGCGGAACCAGAGCGGGACTCCCTTACCGTTTCGGGTTCACCGCTTCTTTCCCAATTTGACCTGCCACACATCCGCCGGTGATGAACCGCACAGCCTCGCCACCCGCCTTGGTGGACAGTACCCGGTTACACCTTTTTCGATTTCCGCCCACAGGAGATTTCAATGGCGACTACCATTCTGGACAAGCGAGCCGATCTGGCCGGCCCCGGCATCGGCGATTACAACGAACTGGAAAAGATCCTGCCGTGCGATTACCACTCGCTGCTGACGCCGCGCGAGACGCAACGCGCAATTTTCGCAGCCAAGAACTACATCGAGGCGAACCTCTGCCAGGAACTCAGCCTCATGATGGTCACCGTGCCGCTGATCGTTGACGTGGAGAGCGGCGTCAACGACATGCTGGACCGCGATGGATCGCGTACCCCCATCCAGTTCCACATCTCCAATGATCGCAACCAGCACCCGGTGGATGCGCAGGTGGTGCAGGCCGCGACCAAGTGGAAACGGGTCGCCCTGAAGCAATTCGACTGCAAGGTCGGCGAGGGCATCTGCACCGACATGCGCGCCGTACGCAAGGACTATTTCCTCGATCACGATCATTCCTGCTACGTCGACCAGTGGGATTGGGAGCGCGTGCTTCGGCCGGAGCAGCGCAACCTGGCCTTCCTGAAGGAAGTGGTTGGACGGATCTGGAAGGTGCTGGTCGGTGCGGAAAAGTTCGTTCAGGACATGTTCCCCAAGTTGAAGGACCCGCGTTTTCCTAACCTCCCGGAGAAGCTGACCTTCCTGCACGCGGAAGAGATCCTGGAGATGTTCCCCGACCTGCCGCGGAAACAGCGCGAAACGCAAGTCCTGCAGAAATACCCGGCGGTGTTCATCATCGGCATTGGGTGGCCGCTGGCGGACGGACTGCCACACGAGAATCGCGCCGCCGATTACGACGACTGGGTCACCGACACGCATCATGAGACCGGCAAGAACACGCATGGACTCAATGGCGACATCCTGGTGTGGAACCACGTTACCAAGCGCCGCCACGAACTGACGTCGATGGGTATCCGCGTCAACGCCGAGACGCTCAAACAGCAGCTCGAAATGTCGAAACTCACCGACTTTCTGAAGTTCCCCTATCACCAG
This sequence comes from Terriglobales bacterium, assembly GCA_035691485.1. Lineage (NCBI taxonomy): Bacteria > Pseudomonadati > Acidobacteriota > Terriglobia > Terriglobales > Terriglobales bacterium. Next base: position 1,688 of record DASSIZ010000065.1, on the reverse strand, counting down.
GCGATCGTGAAAAACGAAATTCCGCTGTCGATCGGCGGCGGCATCGGGCAGTCGCGGACGCTCATGCTGTTGCTCCGGAAAGCGCACCTGGGTGAGGTGAGCGTCACCGTATGGCCGCGCATCCTGAAAGACATGTGCGCGAAGAAAAACATCTTCGTGCTCGAATAACAACAGAAGTGGCTAGTGGTCAGTGGCTAGTGGTATGAGTACTAAGCCACTGACCTTTACTCTTAGCTCTAGCCACTAACTCCCGGCCCTGGTCCCTGACTCCTTAACCCCTAACCTCCAACCTCTAGCCCCTAACCTCTAGCCTCTCTAGCTCCTGTCTTCGCAGGCTCGCGTATAATTTGCTTTCTCCCACGAAACCAGGAGTACAGCCACCGGCGAGCAAGGAGTAACCATGTCGTGGATTGCGCGCACATGACTTTCAGGTGAAACTTTCATTCCGGGCTGGTGTTTGCAGACTCATCAGCGTAGCTGACGCGCTTGCGCGCCGCGGTACCACGGAGCGAATTTCTCCGATCCCCAGTTTGTGAAGGCGACATGCAACGTGAATTAACGGGCTCTTCTCGCTTCCGCCTGGCCATGGTGGCGGTTTGCTTTTGTGCGGCGTTCATTCCCGCGGCGGCCCAGGACCGGATCGCCCACAGCATTTCTGCCAGCGAACCCGCGCAATTGCGAGGCAACGTGCATCCGCTCGCTCGCGCTGAAAATGACCAGGGAGCGGCGGAAGCCTCCATGATGTTGTACCGCATGGTGCTGACGTTCCAGCCCAGCGCGACCCAGCATGCCGACTTGGAAGCGCTGCTGGCAGAGCAGCAGAATCCGTTGTCTCCGTACTATCGCCAATGGCTCACACCGGAGCAGTACGCCGACCGCTTCGGCATCAGCGCTAGTGACATGGCCAAAGTGGCAGCCTGGCTGCAGGCGCAGGGATTTACCGTTGACGAATCCGCCCGTAGCCGCACTTACATCGCTTTCAGCGGCAGTTCATCCCAGGTGGAATCTGCGTTTCATACTTCCATCCATCGCTTCTTCGTAGACGGCGAACCGCATTTCGCCAACGTTTCCGACCCCGCCCTGCCCTGGTCGCTGGCAAACGTCGCGCTCGGGATTCACGGCCTGAACGATTTTCGTCTCAAGCCCCGCGGCAGCGTGCAACCGCGATTTACCTCGAGCATTAGTGGCAGTCATTTTCTTGCGCCCGACGACTTCGCCACCATCTACGATCTCAAGCCCCTTTACGACTCCGGCCTCGACGGCAGCGGGCAGAAAATCGCCGTCATGGGCCAGACTGACCTGATCCTGTCCGACATCTCCACCTTCCGCAGTGTCTCCGGGCTGCCGCCGAACACGCCCACGGTAGTGCTGGTGCCGGGTTCGTCCGATCCCGGCGTGGTGAATGGAGACATCGGCGAAGCCAATCTGGATGTGCAATGGTCCGGCGCGGTGGCGCGCAACGCGACCATCGTTTACGTCAACTCCAAGAACGGCGCCTTCGATTCCATGAATTACGCCGTGTCGCAGAATATCGCGCCGGTCATCAGCATCAGCTACGGCGATTGCGAAGCGCACTTCAGCCAGTCTGAAATCAACGGCCTGGTCGCCATGGGCCAGCAAGCCAACGCGCAGGGGCAAACCATTGTCGGGCCCTCGGGCGACAGTGGCGCCGCCGATTGCGATTTCCC